>JBJONL010000041.1:0-19716 GCA_046051865.1 Bacteroidota bacterium
CGTCTTGGACAAAATCACGGAATTCAAGGACAATTGGCTGGCCCAATTGCTGGTTAAATTCATGAAGAAGTAAAAAAATTTAACTATAACTTTCATTTTTTTCTGAAAGTTATATAACAAACAAAAGCATTAACCTTATGAAATCATTCCTTCATTACCTAAACACAACTTTGGCAATTACTACAGCACTTCTTGCGTTAATATATGGAGAAAAAGCATTGACAGCATTTCTATTATTAGGAGCCTTTCAATTGATAACAGCATTTATTATTTCAGTCATATTAAGTTATAAACGACAAGCGTTTAAAGAAATAATTGTTTACTGGATTTTAATTTTCATCTATTTTATAATTATTATAAATCTCATTTCAAACGAAGAAATCAAATTATTGTTCATACCAATTATAATTGCGATTTATCATTGTTACATGACTTTCAAATTAAAAAAATCATGAACCTCAACATCATTGGTTACGCTATTTACTTATTGATAACCACCATCATCATTGTTAACGTGGGGAAAGTATGTTATCGGAATGGTAACATTTATGTAGCCCAACTCATTCCCGAACACTTGGATTTGTGTCACAAAACAAACCAAATCCTACTAGTAGGTTATTACCTTCTAAACCTAGGGTATTGTGCTATGACTTTGATTTCATGGGAACAATTGTACTCCTTTCAACAACTTATCGAAGTCATCGCGGTCAAATCGGCCACCATAATAGGTACGATAGCCCTTATGCATTACTTCAACATTTTTATACTTACTAAATACATTCAAAAATTAATTTAAATACACTAATCATGGACACTACAAAAGTTTTACTCGGGTACGCTATTTATTTACCAATAGCCTTGTTCTTAACCTATTATGTTTCAACCACCTTGTTCAAAAACAGCAAAATATACATGTTGGATATCTTCAAAGGACGTGAAGAAATTGCCAACGCAACCAACAAGTTATTTGAAACCGGATTCTATTTACTCAACTTAGGCTTTGCGCTAATGATCTTAGAAATGAATCTCTACCAAGACAGTTACCAACTCTTAATAGAGCAACTAAGTTATAAAATTGGGGGCTTCACCATCTACCTGGGCATCATGCTCTTTTTAAATCTATATTTATTCTTCAGAGGCAAACGCAAAGCCAAAGAAAACCGAGTAGAAGAACGAATTGTTTTTAAAGCGTAAGCGATGAACTGGTCCTACTTATTTAAACATTGGTTTGGAACGTTATTGCTTGGGCCTTTACTTGCTCATATGATGGAATTCTATTCATCAGCCGATTCTCATCTAGTTTTAAGTATTCTAGAAGCGTATCCAATATTCCTAATATTCGGTTTAATCTGTTCCTCCCCGACTTACATTTTATATGGTGGCATATACTATTTATTAGGGCAAAAAGACTTCAACTTAAAATTTGCAAAAGCAATTCTAATTTTATTTTCAGTAAGTGGCGTAATAATCACATTTTGGTTGATTGGAGGAAGTTGGAGTATTAATGGAATACAAGCTTACTGTTTAGCTTCAATAATTTCTGGAATCTATTTCACATTAAATTTTAAAGAAACATGACCACTATCCGACTCATTACCAAAATAAAAGCGCCGCTACAAATCGTCTTCGACTTAGCTAGGAATATTGACGTCCACCAAGAAGCTGCAAGCGCTACCCGCGAAAAAGCCATTGCTGGACGTACCTCTGGACCAATCGCTTTGGGTGAAACGGTCACGTGGCGCGGTAAGCATTTTGGATTGTATTTACAACACCAAAGTTTAATCACTGAAATGGAGCATCCAACCTATTTTGTTGACGAGATGAAAAGCGGTCATTTTAAATCCTTTCGGCATGAGCATAGCTTTGTATCCAACAAAGAAACAACGGTAATGATTGACCACCTAGAATACGAAACACCTATGGGTATCCTCGGAAAAGGCTTTGACAAATGGATGCTTGAAAGACACTTAACCCAATTTCTTTTGAATCGGAATAAGGCCTTAAAAACAGTAGCTGAACATCAGCAGTAGCACATACCAAAACACCGGGATACTTTATACCCAAAAGGAGGTATACTATTTTTATCACTTTTCGTGGGCAAACAACAGAATAAGAAGGACGGTTAGAGCGATTCCTGCTTTGAGAAAGAAGGTTGGATACTTAAATTCCATCGGATTAAATACTTCAGGAGGAAGTACATCACTGTTTTCGGGGACAAGAACCGAAGCCTGAAGCTTTGTTAAAATGATTGGGATTGTTTAATAAAAAAAACCGAAGTTTCAGAACTTCGGTTTTTTTACTTAGCTAGTATACGGTTACTGTAAGACCACCATTTTCTTTACTAGCGATTTAACGCCATCTGAAACTTTAACGAAGTATATCCCTTCTTGCACATTAAGATTAATTTCAAAAAGTGCAGTACTGCTATAGTTTCTATAAATTAACTGGCCATTGATATTGTATACTTCGATATTCAAATTAGCTGCAGCTTCTCTGTTATTTTTAATGATAAAACTACCGCTGTTTGGATTTGGATATAACTCGATTGAACTAGCAGAAAAACTTTGTACATCCAACGTTTGTTGTACTACAAGGGTATAATCTTCAACTTCACCGTACGATGCATTTCCACAAGCATTTGCAGTACCATCGTAAAAAAGGCGTAATCTCATTCGGGCATTTCCAACAAAAGCATCATTTGGAACTGTAATGATTCCGGTTCCAAAATGGGTTGTTTCATTATAATCTACTGAAAACACTTCATTAACGTCTTCAAAATCACCGTCATAATTCCAATCTACCCAGCAACTCATTTGATCGCCAGCCCAGTGCTCTCCATTCTTAATACTGATTGGATAACTTTGACCTCTAACCACAGTTGTAGAAATAGTCGTAAAATCAGAATAACTATTGCCTTGCGTACTTGAGTTGTTTATGGTATTAAAAACTACTTGTTCTATAAATTCATCGGTTGTGGTATCTGATCCCGCTTCGCAGAACACGGGTACAAATCCAATTACTACATCAAAAATCTTTTGGTTATTATATTGACTGTCGACTCCTCCAGTAACATTAAAATTCAAGGAAGCTAAGCTCCCCAAAGAAATCGTTGAAGAGGCAACAACACTAAATGAATAAACTTGGGTTCCATTAACTCCTATACTTACAGGAGCCGTTGTTACGTTATTAAAGTTCAAACCACTGAAGGAAGTCATAATAGTTCCAATACCATTACTTACCGATGCATGTCCCACGTTTGTTACCGTAATTTCGATTACTGCCGTTTCGCCGGGATCTAAAATACCATTATTATTGCCCGAAGCATCATTAACAACCAAATTCCCAATCGTAAATTTTGGGGCATTGACAGTTATCATTTTAGTTTCATTTCGAACGATGCCCGTATTATCCGTAAGCTGAAAATCGACAGGTAATGCATACTGATCTGGCAAATTATTAGCAACTGTAAGCGTGTATACCCCACTTGAACTACCTGAGATAGCACCTGCGTTCAGTGCTCCGTAATTAAATGATGGATTTGAAATAGTCCCTGCTGGATCGGAAGTTCCTACCTGCACCGCAACATTTGAGGAATTATCAATTCCTATATTTTTTATTGTGGTATTGATGTTTTTAGTCTGACCATAATCGATGGAATTTTCATAGGAATTCACAACCAAGTACGAGCCTGTCGGACTAATTATCGTAATAGTATTTAAATAGGTCACTTGATTAAAAGCGGTAACTGCAATGGTCAATTGCATGGTTGGATTCAAATTGGACACCGGAATTGTAGCCACTCCATTAACAACATAAGCAGAGCCAATTATTTGTCCGTTCCAAGAAATCGTCGCTAAAGCTCCTTCAACATTACAATTAACTACAAAAGTTGTACTTGCTGTTATGGCTTGACTGGCATGTGAGACAACCATCGCCGCAGGATCAGCTGTTCGTATCATCAATGATGGATCACCAAAACACGTCCAAGTATCTGTCATTGCAAAATCAGCAGTTACATCATTCATTTCAAAGTAGCCATTGGCTAAAATACCCCCAAATGTTTTCTTTGTACCATAACTTGAAATCCCCGTCAAGATATCGGTAAACTCGTCTTGCGCCACCATTGGCGGATTCCAACTTTGATTAATCGTAGAGGCATTCATTGCAATTGCTCCAACAGGATGACCATTTTTTGAAGTTCGTAACCACGCTTCGGCATAACAGGTTTGACCTGCAAAATTTCCATTCACACAAGCCACATTAAAGATAAAAGGTAGTTTGTCCTGATTATTCAAGTTTACAACATTATCCACTGAAAAGCCCGAGGTACCCCAAGTGGCGTCACTCCCATGCCCTGTGTAATTTACCACTCCAACACCCGCGTTTAAGGCTGCACTTACCATCGTTGGGTTAGGGTTACCAGCCGCATCAAAATTCCCTTGCGAACCATCAAACATTTCGTATACTGGATTTTCATAGGTAAAATCTAGTAAGTCCGTTTGAATATTCCTTAGATGTTCATAATCTAATTCGTTATCCGCACCTGGACCTTGATCTGAGGCTACAGAAAGTACCCTATTTAACCATCCAACAGCAAGTTGGCTTCCATTTTCATATTGAATGGTGCGATTAACTTGAGTGGCAACGTCATTCGTATTTTCTGCGGAAAATCTACCAACAAATATTTCTTGATAATGATCGTTTCCATTAATATACCCATATGCATTATCCGAATCTCCTCCCAAAGTGGCTCCATTATTTGTGGGTACTTGCGTTGCATCTCCCACTAACAACAAATAAACTAAACCATTGTTGTTGTAATAATTCGCCACATAGTTTTTAATATTTGCCGCCGTACCTCCTGCTGTGGTAACCGAAACCATTTCACAGGGTCTACCAATGGTATTCTTCCAAGTTACTAATGGTTGCACATTGGCCAGCCATGCATCATTACATATTATTAGCATTTTTCCCTCTTCTTGCAGGGGCATTGCATTTGTGTTTTTATTGGATGCAACGGAAGCATAATTTTTGAATCTTCTTTTGTAAACATTTTCAAAATCAACCGTGGCTTTTTGCTTGTTTACATTTGTATTCGTATTTATACCTCCTGGTTTATCTTTATAAATCTTAACTTTAATAGTGGAGTATACTCTTAAAACTTTTGTAACAGGATTGTATTGGAAAGGAAAAACATGAATCGCTTGACCTCTGTAATCACGAAGAATATAAGGCGAATCCAATTGTGCTATATTTTTAGGAAAGAATTCATTCTTGTCGTATTCTGATCCATACTTATAAGGAATATTATTCGGATTTATATTTCTTGAAAAATTACCTTTTGATGGAGCAATATTGATGTTTTGAATATCAACATATTCTGAGGATATTATTTCCACATTCATTATCCCATCATTTGGTATAATAAAGGAGTCGGTAAATCTTGGAATATCTGGTTTATCTTTCAAAAGATGACCAGCTAAATCTTTTGCAACAATGTAGTTCGCAATTCCTCTTGGCGTAGTAACTTCTTTATAGCTATAACTATTTAGTTGATAGGTTACAAAAATTTCGTCAACCTTAGTAGAATCGATTGTAGAAAAATTATTTTGAGCAGATACCATTACACTAACACCGAGCGCTAGTAATAAACTGAATACATATTTATTAACCATAATACGTTTGTTTTGAATTTCAAAAATAGCTAATAGTTAACAAACTCTATATTAAATTTTTAAATTTCACAGCAGTAAGACCAGCATCCAGACGATAGGGATACTTTCTACCCAAAAGGAGGTATAATATTTTGACCGTTTTTCGTGGGCAAACAACAGAAAAAGAAGGACTGTTAGGGCGATTCCTGCTTTGAGAAACAAGGTCGGATACTTAAAGTTGGCCTCCAAAAACTCGACCACCACAAACAGCAGTAGCAAAAGACTACCAACGATTTTGGTACGTCTAACCCCAATTTGTTGTGGCACTGTTTTTAAGTGGGGATCATCTAGTTTTAAATCGATGATTTCGAAAATTAAGATCAAAACAAAAATTAGGATAAACCGTTGCATAGCGACTAGCCCCACTGAAGTTGTTATTGGTAAGTTGGCATTGATTATGGGTAGAAACAACGTTACCCCTACCCAACACAAGGCTACTATGTATATCTTAACTCCGGCCCAATTGCGAGCATTCCGCTTGTTTGGAAAAAAAGGCAATGTGTAGAGCAAAGTGAGCAGTAAAAAAACAACGGCAATGATTTTGGTCTTTTGCGTTAATTGAAGAAAGTAATAGACCGCTGCTATAAAGGACCCTAAACTCAATAGTGTTATGGCTTTTAACTGCAGTCGCATTTGCTTTTTTTGTGCTCGAGCTAAGGCGTCATATTTAACAAAATTATATCCCACAATGGTCCCAAAAAAAGCAAAAAAAGCACAAGGTTCGATGGGTCTAATGTTAAACAAAAGAGCTGTCATTTTCATTAAGGCCAATACTGAAACGGCTACATGCAGGCTGCTGTTGATATAAAAGTCTATAAGTTGCTTCAAAATACGCATGGTATAAAAGTAATCAAACTGTTAATAAGAAGGCCTTTTGGTTGAAAAATTCTCAAAACATTAGACTTTGTTTAGGATAAAAATAGAACATTAATAATTACTTTTGTTGGCATTAAAAACAAGCACAACTATACACACTTAGAACTTACCATTTAATGAAAACAGACGCATTTGCATTACGCCACATAGGTCCACGTGAGAGCGACCTCAACCATATGTTTCAAACCATCGGAGTGGAGAGTATGGATCAATTGATTTATGAAACTATTCCAGATGATATACGCCTCAAAAACGAGTTGAATTTGGATGCTCCTATGACCGAGTATGAGTACTTGTCACACATACAAGAATTGGGCAACAAGAACAAACTTTACAAATCGTATATCGGTTTAGGGTACCACCCTACTATAGTGCCGGCTGTAATTCAGCGCAACATATTTGAAAACCCAGGATGGTATACCGCCTATACCCCTTACCAAGCTGAAATTGCTCAAGGGCGATTAGAAGCGATTTTGAATTTCCAAACGATGGTTATCGAATTGACTGGAATGGAAATTGCGAATGCCTCGCTATTGGACGAGAGTACAGCAGCGGCTGAGGCCATGGCGTTATTGTTTGACGTGCGTACGCGTGACCAGAAGAAAAACAATGCCAACAAATTTTTCGTTTCTGAAGAAGTATTACCTCAAACGCTATCTGTATTACAGACCCGTTCTACACCAAAAGGAATTGAATTAGTAGTAGGAAATCACGAAGCTTTTGATTTTTCAGCCGAATTCTTCGGTGCGATGTTACAATACCCGGGCAAATTTGGTCAAATAAATGACTATGCTGGATTTATAACCAAAGCTAAGGCTAATGAAATTAAAGTAGCTGTTGCCGCAGATATCTTATCCTTAGTTAAACTAACTCCTCCGGGAGAAATGGGTGCAGATGTGGTAGTAGGTACTACCCAACGTTTTGGAATTCCAATGGGATACGGGGGTCCACACGCGGCTTACTTTGCAACTAAAGAAGAATACAAACGTTCGATGCCCGGAAGAATTATTGGAGTAACAATTGATAAAAATGGTAACCGTGCCTTGCGTATGGCGTTAGGAACTCGTGAACAACATATTAAACGTGAAAAAGCCACTTCTAATATATGTACAGCGCAAGTATTACTGGCCGTCATGGCCGGAATGTATAGCGTTTTTCATGGTCCGAAAGGATTGGGCTACATTGCCAACAAAGTCCATGCAACAGCAGTGACTTTGGCAGATACTTTAAATCAATTAGGCATCTACCAAACGAATACTGCCTTTTTTGACACGCTATCGGTTAAAGCTGATGCTACTAAAGTGAAAACTATCGCTGAAAAACACGAAGTGAATTTCTTTTATGTTGATGGAGAAACTATTTCCATATCAGTTAACGAGACGACATCGCTACAGGATTTAAATCAAATCGTTTCCATTTTTGCAGAAGCAATTGATAAAGAACCGATCAGCGTATCAGCACTGCAAACCAACGTAAACTTCCCTTCTACTGTAGAAAGAACTTCTGCGTTTTTGCTTCATGATGTGTTCAACAACCATCATTCTGAATCTCAGTTGATGCGTTATATCAAAAAATTAGAGCGTAAAGATTTATCGTTAAACCATTCGATGATATCCTTAGGGTCTTGTACGATGAAACTGAATGCCGCGGCTGAAATGTTGCCCTTATCTATGGCTAACTGGAACAGCGTTCACCCTTTTGCTCCAATAGAGCAGGCAGAAGGATACCAAATCATGCTTAAAAAATTAGAGCACCAATTGAATATTGTTACGGGTTTTGCGGGCACTACGCTTCAACCCAATTCGGGAGCTCAAGGAGAATATGCTGGATTGATGGCGATTCGTGCCTATCACTTATCACGTGGCGATAATCACCGAAATGTGTGTTTGATCCCTTCCTCCGCTCATGGCACTAATCCGGCTTCTGCTGCTATGGCAGGGATGGAAATTATAGTAACTAAAACGATGGAGAATGGTAATATCGATGTGGAGGATTTAAGAGCAAGAGCTATTGAACATAAAGACAACTTGTCTTGTTTGATGGTTACTTACCCTTCAACTCATGGTGTATTTGAAAGCGCCATTTGCGAAATTACCCAAATCATTCACGACAACGGTGGATTAGTTTACATGGATGGTGCTAATATGAATGCGCAAGTGGGTTTAACCAACCCCGCTACGATTGGCGCAGATGTTTGCCACTTAAACTTACACAAGACTTTTGCTATTCCACACGGAGGGGGTGGTCCTGGTGTAGGTCCGATTTGCGTGAACGAGAAACTAGTACCGTTTTTACCGACCAACCCTATCATTCCCACCGGAGGAACTCAAGCCATCACCGCTATTTCGGCAGCCCCTTATGGTTCGGCTTTAGTGTGTTTGATTTCTTATGGATACATTACCATGCTAGGTGCAGAAGGCTTGAAAAATGCTACGCAATATGCGATCTTGAATGCTAACTATATGAAAACACGTCTTGAAGAACATTATCCTGTCTTGTATTCAGGAGAAATGGGGCGTGCGGCTCACGAAATGATTTTGGATTGCAGAGCTTTTAAACAAAAAGGGGTTGAAGTAACTGATATTGCGAAACGATTGATGGACTATGGATTCCATGCTCCTACGGTATCATTCCCTGTAGCAGGCACTTTGATGATTGAACCTACAGAGTCGGAAGATTTGGCTGAGTTAGATCGTTTTTGTGACGCTATGATATCGATTCGTAAAGAAATTGAAGCATCTACGACTGAGGATCATAATACGGTATTGCACAATGCTCCACATACCCTAGCGATGTTGACTTCAGATACTTGGGCAATGCCGTATACAAGAGAGCAAGCCGCATTTCCTTTAGACTATATACAGGAGAATAAATTTTGGCCAAGTGTTCGACGAGTAGATGATGCCTACGGCGACCGTAACTTAGTTTGTTCTTGTGCGCCAATAGAGGCATATATGTAATAAAAACGCACATTAGAGAAGAAGGTTTCAAGTTGTCATTCTTGAAACCTTTCTTTTTATATGACAGTAATCAACTTTTAAAAAGCGTAGAAGCATTACTTTTAAGACCTAAACTTGAGTTCGTTGGAAAAACATTCAATCCAACGAAAACCAATAAATAAATCCTATGACAATCAAAAACATAGTTTTCGACTTTGGAGGCGTTTTAGTAGACTGGAACCCAAGGCATTTATATAAAAGTCATTTTCAGAACACTGATGAAATGGAGTACTTCCTCAAAAATATTTGTACGGAGGAATGGAATATTGAACAAGATAGAGGACGCTCCCTAGCGGAGGCTACCCTTGAATTGCAAAACCAGTTCCCTGAACATCGTGAAGCTATTTCGCTTTTTTATGGCCAATGGGAAGTTATGTTAAAGGACCAAATTTCGGGAACTGTTGTGCTATTGCACCAGCTGAAAAAAAATTATAAACTATACGGATTAACGAACTGGTCGGCAGAAACCATTGATATTGCCTACAGAAGGTTTGCTTTTTTTAAGGAGTTTGAAGGAATCGTAGTCTCAGGAACAGAAAAACTAATAAAACCCGACAAGCGGATTTACCAATTGTTATTGGACCGCTATTTGATTCAAGCGGAAGAGAGTGTTTTTGTTGACGACAATCTTAAAAATATACTTGCTGCGCGAGAACTTGGCTTTACTGCTGTACATTTTTTAAATCCCGAACAATTGGAAGTGGACCTTGCGGCGATCCTTACACTATAAAGTAGCACAAAGTAGACATGAACGATATCCAAACACAATCCGACTTATATTTACTAGTAGACGAGTTCTACAAAAAACTACTGTCTGACGACAGCATCAGTTACATCTTTACGGATGTAGTTAAAATTAAACTTGAAGAACATTTACCCGTTTTAGTTACTTTCTGGTCGCAAGCCCTCTTAGGAACTGGAGGGTATACTAACAACTTAACGCAGATCCATTTGGATGTAGATGCCAAATCCCATCTGACACCGGAGTTATTTAAAATATGGTTACATCATTTTTATGAAACGGTAGAT
Organism: Bacteroidota bacterium; assembly: GCA_046051865.1. GTDB lineage: Bacteria > Bacteroidota > Bacteroidia > Flavobacteriales > Flavobacteriaceae > Flavobacterium. The sequence continues at coordinate 10,619 of JBJONL010000041.1, forward strand.
GAACATTTCATGGGGGTCAAAGCAGAACAAATTAAGACACAAGCTTTGAATTTGGCTACTATCATGCAAATTAAAATCGCACAACCAAAAGACAATTAATTAGTGCATCGACAATTATACTTGTAGTTTACTGAATAATTCATAATTGTTTTGAATTAATTAAACAATATGCAACCTATAATTAATATTAATACTAATTTCGTAACGAAATAGCAAAAAGCATGAATATAAAAATAACGGGATCGGGTTGTTATATACCTACAGAAATAGTATCCAATAAAGATTTTGCTCAGCATGTATTCCTGAATGATGACGGCACACCTTTTCCGCATTCGAATGAAATAGTAGCTGAAAAGTTTCTTGAAATTACTGGGATACAAGAACGCCGTTACGTAACCGATGATTTGCTTACTTCAGACATAGCCACTATAGCGGCTAAAAAAGCAATAGATGATGCTCAAGTAGATCCAGAAACGCTAGATTATATCATTTTTGCGCACAATTTTGGCAATGTTAAAAAAGGAGCCATCCAAACAGACTTGTTACCGAGCCTTGCAACTAGAGTTAAATTCAATTTAAGAATTAAAAATCCGAAATGTGTAGCCTATGATATGTTGTTCGGTTGTCCCGGTTGGGTAGAAGGTGTTATCCAAGCGCAGGCCTTTATAAAGGCAGGTATGGCTAAAAAATGTTTGATTATTGGAGCCGAGACCTTATCTAGAGTGGTAGACTTACATGATCGCGACAGTATGATCTATTCTGATGGTGCTGGAGCTACGATATTAGAAGCAACAGGAGATGACGGTGGAATATTGGCCCACGAGACTGCAACCTTTACTTATGATGAAGCATATTATCTATTCTTCGGGAATTCTTTTAATAAAACCCATGATCCGGATGTTCGCTACATTAAGATGCACGGACGGAAAATTTATGAATTTGCTTTGAGTCAAGTTCCCAAAGCGATGAAGGAATGCCTAGACAAAAGTGGGGTCGCTATTAAGGACGTAAAAAAAATACTGATCCATCAAGCCAATGAAAAAATGGATGAGGCCATCATAAACCGCTTCTACAAACTCTACCAAGAAACAGCCCCAGAAGGCATTATGCCTATGAGCATCCATACTTTGGGTAACTCAAGCGTGGCTACAATCCCTACCTTATATGATTCCATGGTAAAAAACAGAATAGCGAATCAAAGTTTACATAAAGGAGATGTGATCTTGTTTGCTTCTGTAGGAGCCGGAATGAATGTAAATGCGATAGTATATAAAATGTAATATTTGTACCTTCGCGCTCTAAACATTGAATAATACCATGTACGAGAAGACCTATCCCAGTAAACGTTTTACTTTAACGTTAGCTTTTCTAAAAAAACACATTTCTACGACGGAGACTGTATTGGACCTTGGTGTTCCCAATCCCTTTTCAAAAATCATGCTTGAGAACGGGTATACGGTACTGAATACTAAAGGAGAAGATTTAGATAACGATCAATCTACCTTGCGCAATGAAGACTATACAGTATTCACGGCTTTTGAAATATTTGAACACTTACTTAATCCTTATACCCTATTAGAACAAATAAAGGCTGATAAGATTTTAATCTCTATACCGTTGCGTTTATGGTTTTCTCCTGCCTATAGAAGTAAGACAGATCAATGGGATCGCCACTATCATGAATTTGAAGATTGGCAATTAGATTGGTTGTTAGAAAAAACGGGTTGGAAGATTTTAGACCGACAAAAGTTTACACACCCTGTTAAAAAACTTGGCTTCCGACCTTTACTAAGGTATTTTACACCGAGGTATTATATGGTATATGCCGAAAAAATAAAGTAATACTTGAGCACAATCATCCATCTGGATGATTTTTTTTTGCAGGTAACACAAAATCCAAAATCCAAAAAAACAGATTAAATGTGCTATTTTATAGATTAAGTGTCGATTATAATAGACGAACGACACCAACACGAATAACCAACTTTTGTAAGTCTTTTTACAAATAATTAGTGTATTTTAACGAAAAACATGCATTTCATCGATTTTATTTGTCTTTTAATCGATGATTAGAGTATGTTTGTCCAAGAAATTTAAACAAAACCCTTAATCTATACTTTATGAAAAATTTATTTACCCTTACAATGTCTTTAGCATTAACTTGCTCATTCGCACAAAAAATGTTTATTGTTAAATCTGATGAAAAATTCGGAATAATTAACGAGTCGGGAATTGAGATTGTTCCGCCTAAATATACATCGATTGAAGAGTTTGACAAATTGCATCCAAACTGGGCCAAAGTAGAATTAAACAACTTATTTGGCTTTGTGGATAAGAGCGGAAAAATTGTTGTAGAACCGAAGTATCAAACTGTTGAAAACTATGGCAGCTATAATGATGGTTGGGCCTTAGTTGTAAAAGATGGAAAATATGGCTTTATGAATGAAGCTGGAAAAGAAGTAGTTCCTCCTATTTATGATAAAATTGGAACCTTTGGAGAATATTCGAAAGAGTGGGCTTTAGTTGAAAGTCAAGGTCTTAAAGGATTTATTGACAAAGACGGGAACATAGCTGTACCTGTAAAATATGTTGAAGTATCTAAATTCGACGATGTTAGAAAAAACTGGGCTTTAGTTAAAGACCGAAAAGAAAAATTAGGATTTATTGACAAAACCGGTAAAGAAGTTATTCCAGTGATGTATGACAACATCGAGGCTTTCACTAAAAAGAAAACTACTGAATTAGCTAATATTGATTAATTAAAATAATTACCCTTCATGTTTGTAAAAGGATTTCCCTCGGGAAATCCTTTTTTTATGGACTCAAAATTTATATTTTTACCTCGTTAAGCACAGGCACAATGAACTACACTATTGTCATTCCATCACATAACGAAGAACAATTTATCGGATTGACATTACAGTCGCTTGTGGAGCAGACGGTGCTACCTCAATGCATCGTAGTAGTCAATGATCATTCTACGGATGCAACTAGTACGATTGTTTTAGATTTTGCCAAAAAGTATGCCTTTATAAAGTTAGTCAATGCAACTTCCGATGCGATTCATCTTCCTGGAAGCAAAGTAATTCAGGCCTTTCAAAAAGGATTTGACACTATTCAAGAACCCTTTGACTTACTGGTTAAAGCAGATGCTGATTTGATTTTTCCACCGGAGTATTTTGAAACCATCATTTCCCATTTTAAAGCTGACCCAAGCATTGGGATGGTGGGCGGTTTTGCCTACATTGAAAAAAATGGAGAATGGATCTTAGAAAACTTAACAGATAAGGATCATATACGAGGCGCTTTTAAAGCATATAGGGCGGCGGCTTATGAGCAAATAGGTGGCTTAAAACCGGCTATGGGATGGGACACCGTAGATGAATTGCTTTGTAAATTTTATAATTGGAAAGTGGTCACCGATGGAACCCTAAAGGTGAAACATCTTAAACCCACGGGAGCAAATTATAACAAAGCTAGTCGCTACAAACAAGGAGAAGCCTTTTACCGTTTAGGATATGGATTTATCATTACCTCAATCGCTTCTTTGAAACTGGCCATGCGAAAAGGTAAACCTTTACTTTTCCTGGATTATATGAGTGGTTTTTGGAAAGCTAAGTGGGCTAAAAACCCATTATTAGTTACTGACGAACAAGCCAAATTTATACGCAGTTACCGTTGGAAAAAAATGAAAGAAAAATTGTTTTAGTCCATAAATTGATAAGGAATACTTATTTTTGACAATATTTTAAATCCATGATGCTAGTTCGCTATTTAACGCAAATAGGTAAGTATTTCTTGATGTTGAAAGAAGTATTCAATAAACCCACTAAATGGACCGTAATGCGACAATTAATCTTCAAGGAGATTGATGATCTTATTATTGATTCCCTGGGAATTGTTTGTTTTATTTCCTTCTTTGTTGGCGGTGTAGTTTCTATCCAAACGGCCTTAAATTTAACCAACCCCTTAATTCCTAAATACCTCATCGGTTTTGCTACACGGCAATCGGTTATCTTGGAATTTGCCCCAACGTTTATCTCGATTATTATGGCGGGTAAAATGGGTTCCTTTATTACTTCTAGCATAGGAACCATGAGGGTTACCGAGCAAATTGATGCTTTGGAAGTTATGGGGGTCAACTCCCTTAATTACTTGGTATTCCCGAAACTGACTGCGTTATTACTTTATCCTTTTGTAATTGGAATTAGTATGTTTTTGGGGGTATTTGGTGGATGGATTGCTTCCGTTTATGGAGGCTTTGCCACTAGCAATGATTTTATCGAAGGATTGCAAAAAGAATTCATTCCTTTTCATATCACGTATGCCTTCATTAAAACCTGTGTCTTTGCTTTTATCTTGGCTACCATCCCCTCTTTTCATGGATATTACATGAAAGGTGGTGCTCTTGAAGTAGGAAAAGCAAGTACGGTTTCCTTTGTTTGGACCGCAGTAACGATAATTTTGACCAATTACATTTTAACCCAATTACTTTTAACCTAATGATAGAAGTTAAAGACATCGAAAAATCGTTTGGAGACACAAAGGTTTTAAAGGGGATTTCTACTGTTTTTGAAACAGGGAAGACCAATTTGATCATTGGGCAAAGTGGTTCTGGGAAAACGGTTTTACTTAAAAGTTTATTAGGCATTCACACTCCGGAAAAAGGCACTATTTCCTTCGACGGTCGAATCTACTCTAACTTGACGGCAGACGAGAAGAGAACATTACGAACCGAAATCGGGATGGTGTTTCAAGGTAGTGCTTTGTTTGACAGCATGACCGTAGAGGAGAACGTAGGTTTTCCATTAAAAATGTTCACTACCAAAACCCCTGCGGAAATAAAAAAACGTGTCGATTTTGTGATTGACCGTGTGGATTTAAAAAACGCACACTATAAAAAACCTTCCGAACTTTCTGGAGGAATGCAAAAACGTGTGGCCATAGCACGAGCCATTGTAAATAATCCTAAGTACTTATTTTGTGACGAACCGAACTCGGGTTTAGATCCTAAAACGGCTATTATTATTGATAACTTGATTCATGAGATTACAGTGGAGTATAATATCACTACGGTGGTCAATACACACGATATGAACTCGGTTATGGAAATAGGAGATAAAATTATCTTTTTGAAACAAGGAATCTTAGCTTGGGAAGGCACTAAAAAAGACATCTTTAAAACGGATAACGAGGCGATAACCGACTTTGTTTACTCCTCCAATCTTTTCAAAAAAATACGAAAAGCGCAGAATAAAGAAGACAATTAATCTATCCTCTTTGGAGTAATATCCAACCGACCTTTATCTCTTGATTTTTGAGTTTGATGTAATAATAATAGGTCGCATCAGGCAATTGATTTCCGTTTTGGTTTTGACCGTGCCATTCATTTGTATACCCTTGTTTCTCATATACCTTTTTACCCCAACGATTATAGATTTCGAGAGAAACTACCCCGAGCCCTGACAATTCAAAATATTCGTTAGCACTGTCCCCATTGGGCGTAATTACATTGGGAACGTCGCAAAAGGTAAATGTCACCAAAAGGGACTGGTCATTGAAACAGCCGAGTGCATTGGTTACCCGTACTGCATAATCTCCGATGGGCAATTGGGTAATATCGATCGGATTCAGGTCATTAGTATACCCTAATGGCCCTGTCCAGCTATAGGATACGTCCGCGGGATCATAAGAATTGTCAATAGGCAACGCAGAAATCAAGAATTTATTTTGATCGCAGTGGCCTTCTAAAGTAAACTTTGGCTTAGGGTTGACCAATGCGGATACGGTCCCCTCTTGAGAAGGGCACGAAGCCTTTGTTACCATAACACTATAGAGTCCGTTGTTGCTAGATGAGCCATTCGCGATGACAGGGTTTTGAATGGTGGATGTAAAGCCATTGGGACCCAACCATTGATAGGTGACATTCGGAATCGTAGTCGCATAAAGCGCTATGCTCTCTCCTTCACAAAGAACAGGATCTACGGTTGCGGTTGGAGTTTGGGGAACCTCTTTGATGGTAATGGTTACTACAGCCTCATCCTTTACATTACAACCTGCTATGGCCAGCACGGTATATTTGAATTGGTACACCGTTGTGGTGGTCACTGCATTAGCAACCCAATTGGCTCCACTAATGGTGGTATTATTACTAGTGACTTGCCAAGTTCCTCCCGTGTCGTATGTGCCATTTAAGAACGAATTCAAGTTCAAGGCTCCCTGTTCGCCACAATACGAAACGGTTTTATCTCCCCCAGCATGCGGTGTATAATTGGCGGCGTTGATGGTGAAGGTTAACGTAGTGTTTAGACAGGAATTCGGATTCCCGGCATAGACAATAGAAACGGTATAGGTTCCGCCTTGGGTGCCGGGATTGAAATTGGCCAGCGTTAAAACATTGGTTGTACTAAGAATAACCGACGGATTCGTATTTTTCCACCATTGATAGGTTAAGAAACCATAATTGGGCACTGATAAAGTCGCGGCTTGATTAGGACATAAATTAGCTTCCGTAATAGCGAGGGGATTAGGCACGTTTATCTCGTAAACACTATTCACTATATTACCACAAAAATCAGTTACTTGAAAGGTATAAATAGCGGGGGCTAACCCAGTAAACAAATTAGATGTTGTATTATCAATACTAAATGGGAGTCCGTTTTTAGTAGTGATTTTGTATGTAAGTGGTCCGAATCCGACCGCATTGACCAGTACGTCATATGTATTGTTACATGAAATACTATTGACTCCCAAAATAACAGGTTGGCCATTCGTTTGAAATTCATTAAGTACTTTAGAGCAATATCCCAAGGTAGTACCAGGCGACAAGTAAACCGGCTGCACTTTCACCACTCTGAACTGACCAGAGTAGGCTAAGTTTAAGTTGAGGGTGTTATTGACTAATTCGAATGCATTACCTGCATTGGGCAGATTAATACCTTGTAACACTGCTGTACCTGGATGGCCCCAATCACTATTAGCCGGATAATATTTTTGTAACCAAAACGTGCAGACCGCCGGGTTGTTACTGGTATGGTGTAAATCTAAATTAAAAGAGCCGCAGTTTTGAATAACATTGACACTTGTGGTCTCTGTTTGGGGCGGAATTGTAACTTCCAATGTAATTATTGTATTGCACGAATTAGTAACTATAAAGGTATAATTACCCATGGGAAGTCCGTTTAACGTTATGCTGTTATTGCTTATTTGCGACGTTAGGACTTGGGGTAAGGCTCCGGTGTATGTTGTAGGGGCAGTAGAAAAAATAATTGAGGTAATATTGCCTTGGATTTTTAAAGCATTAGTGTTTGTACCTGTACAATCAGGATAGACGGTATAACTTGGTTGTGGTGAAATAGGTGTAATAGTCCCATAAAGTAGTATCGGGTCCCCACAAAGATCAACTGCATTAAAGGTATACGTTCCTGGCGGCAAATTCAACAAAACAGCGATATTGCTGGCATTAATAGTCGATGAGAAATCATAGGGAAGTGCACCACTATAGGCCGAGGGGGCTGCCACTAATACAATTTGAGACACATAATAAAAGGCTAGATTTCCCGCACTACAAGTAACTCCATAGGCAAAATCATAAGGTAGATTGGGCGTTTGAGCGGTAATTTCTACGATTAATGTTTGTGTTTGCCCACATAAATTAATTGCTTGAAAGGTATAAAACCCAACACCTAAAGGTTGGGTAGTAAATTCATTATTGACAATTTGGCTGGTAAAGTCTTGCGGAAGTTGATTAGGATAACTAGTGGGTGCGCTCAGTAAGATTAATCCCTGAACGGCACTAAACTTGATTTTTTTAGTACTACAAGTTACCGCCAACAAAGTGGTGGAAGCAGCACTACCGCTTAAATTATTTACTTGTCCGTTGAGGGTATACGAAACCCCACATCCGTCGGTTATTACAAAAGAATAGGAATACGGCTGGGGTGTAAACAGCGGAGCAACGGTCGAAAAAGTATTCCCACTAGAAATCGTACTAGTGGTTACAATAGGGCTTCCCGAAGGAGGATTAATAGTCGTAACCACTTGCAATGGATATTTTACCACCCCCAGGGGCTCCGGTACCGTAGTGGAGAAACCAAAGCCTAAGCTCACCGAGTTACAACCTGCTAAACTAGCGGTCGGATTTGTAAAAGTAAGGGCCGGATTCTTGGCCGTCAAGGTATATGTTTGCACTACGCCTTCGCCACAATTATCAATAACCCTCAGGGTAAATTGACCTGCTGGCAAATTAGAAAAGGTATTGGACGGTTGCGGCGGTCGCGTGACAGGACCACTGATGATGCTATAGGTAGCGGCGACACCGGTGAGTGTACTCACCGTGATAACCCCATCATTAGGGCAAACCACTTCGGTTCCTGAGATCTGATAGGTTAGTAACACTCTTTGATCCTCGATGACTACTTGTTGTTGTTGGGTACCTGATTGACTTCCTTGCGATTGGGTAGCAATGACTAAATAGGTGCCGGCCGTTAAGCCGTTGTAACTAGTCGTACTGGTAGTACTTAAAGGCGTCGTAGTATTGGGTAATTTATAGATTGCATACACTATAGTTGCTCCCGCAGTAGTATTGGACACCACAAAGCTTAGGGATCCATTGGCAGTACACGTTTCATTGGTGGGCGTAACGGTCAAGACAAAGTTCGAGAGCTGACTGTAGGTCAATTGCGAACATACCACTAGCAGTAAAAACAAAATGCATCTATTCCAAAAGCGTTTATCCATCCCTTTTCAATTCAACTAACTAAAGTACAACAAAAATAATTCCTAGCGTAAATTCTTAGCTTTTTAACGAAAAAGGAACTCGTTATAGCTGCTTTCTTTTATAAATCCGTAGCCAATTTGGTAATTCGTTTGATGTCTTGTTCTTTGCTTTTTGGGTAGATTAATAGCACCCCTTCTTTGTCTACGATGATGTAGTCATGCAATCCATCAATTACGACCAACTTATTAGCATCCGAACGGATGATATTATTGGAAGCATTTTCTAAAACTACTCTGGCATTGATGATGCCATTATTGTTTTCATCTTTATCTAGTTTCTCGTGTAATTGTCCCCAAGTCCCTAGATCGTTCCAATCGAA
>JBJONL010000042.1:0-4711 GCA_046051865.1 Bacteroidota bacterium
AAATTGTTTGCCACAGAAGTGGTCGAAAAAAAACCTGATTTTCCAGGTGGACTGACCGAGTTTTATAACTATGTAGGTAAAAATTTCAAAGTACCAGAGGGTAAAGGCCTGTCAGGAAGGATAATCGTTTCCTTTGTAGTGGAAAAAGACGGAAGTATAACCGATATAAAAGTGATTAAAGATATTGGTTACGGAACAGGAAATGAAGCGATAAGAATATTACAAGCTAGCCCAAAATGGATTCCTGGGGAACAATTTGGAAAGAAGGTAAGGGTGGCCTACCGACTACCATTAAACATAAGGGCTAATAAATAACAATCCCATTTCTATTTTGATTTGGGATTTTTTACTTTTACCTAAAAAGCAAACAAGCTACCATGGACAAAACACAGTCTTTACTAGACCCCAACATAACCTTCCTAAACCACGGTAGCTTCGGTGCCTGCCCCAAACCAATCTTTCAAGAATACCAACGATTCCAACTAGAACTGGAAAGCGAACCAGTGAACTTCATCCAAAATAAACAAACGCCCTATTTAAAAATAGCACGAGATAGTCTGGCCAATTTTGTGGGCTGTCAAGCGCAAGACCTAGTCTTTACGCCAAATCCTACCTTCGCCATCAACGTCATCATGCGTAGCCTTAAACTAAATCAAGGGGACGAAATTCTGGCAACCAACCATGAATACGGCGCCATGGACCGCACCTGGAACTTCTATTGCAAAAAAGCAGGAGCGAAATATGTTCGCCAAAACATAACCCTACCCATAACCTCCAAAGAACAAATCATCGAAGAGTTCTGGAAAGGGTACACGCCCAACACCAAAGTGGTATTCCTAAACCAAATGTCCAGCGCCACAGCCTTACTCTTTCCCGTAAAAGAAATCATTGAAAAAGCTAAAACCTTGGGGTTAATCACCATTGTAGACGGAGCCCACATTCCCGGTCACATCGATTTAGAGATTACAAGTTTAGACCCTGATTACTACACAGGAACCCTACACAAATGGATGCTTGCTCCCAAAGGAAGCTCGTTTCTTTATGTGAGTCCTCAATGGCAAAACCAACTGGAACCACTAATCGTCAGCTGGGGATATGAAAGTGTCGCGCCAGGAGAAAGCCAGTTCCTAGATTACCACGAAATCCAAGGAACCAGAGACGTCTCCGTCTTTCTATGCACGCCCAAAGTAATTGAGTTTCTAGAGCAAAACAACTGGAAAGCAGTAGCAGAAGGGTGCAAAACAATAGTACGCGAGAATTACCAACGCTTCTGTGATCTAGTAGGCTCAGAGCCACTATGTCCCATTACGGCCGAGTTTTTAGGCCAAATGGCAAGCATCCCCATCAAAACCAATAAGCCAGCCGAGTTAAAAGAATGGCTGTACAAAAACTATAAGATCCAAATACCTGTAATGCCCCTAAACGGAAACTACTACCTAAGGTATTCCATCAACGCCTACAATGCACAAGCAGATCTAGATATTTTATATAAAGCACTGGAAGAAATTATTGAATCAACTGATTTGATTATAACGTAAGCCGCGCCAAATAATCATAATGCGAACCTTCCTGCACTAAAGTACACTGCAGTCCATTGGCATGGGCCGCATTTTGCAAGGTGTTATAATCCATATACAACCAAGGAAAAGGCTCCTCGGTTTCGTTTTTATAAGATACCGTAAAAGTCAATTCACCATAATACCCATCACCCGGAATCCATTTACCACCGTCTTCATCGTCATCAAACATGTAAATGATGTCCGAACTGTCAAGCAATACCTGTCCATTCGGACGCAATAATGTTTTCAGTTTTTGCAAATAAGTGGTTGTTTGGGCCAAAGTGCCAAAAATACCCGTCCCATTCATTAATAGCAAAATGGTGTCAAATCGCTCGTCTTGTAAATCCATCATGTTGATCGCTCGGGCGTCTTTAACACCCCGCAACTGGCAAGCTTGTATAGCACTCGGTGAAATATCAATCGCAGTAACATCTAGTCCCTGCTCCTGCAAATACAAACTGTGACTCCCAGCCCCACAACCAATGTCCAAAACCCTACCCATCGCAAGTTGTAAAGCTTTCTTTTCCAGTTTAGGCATGGCACTATAGGAACGAAACAAATAAGCCACGTCCATCTCATCAGCCTCCGATATGTTGGTTTCAGTAACCAAATTCTCCGGATCATTTTGAGTTTGAAAATCCAGTATAGCTTTTCCAAATAGGTCTTTCATGGTTTTTTGGGTTAATCGGTAATTTGATTATGCGTTTTTAGTAATTTTGCCATTCATCTATCAAATAACCAAATTGACAAATCCACGAATTGACATACTACAAAAGCTGGCCAAAGATAAGCATATCGAAAACAAAAAGTATTTCGATAAGCTCAAAAAGAAAACGCCCAAGAATTTGGATTACGTCATGCAGGAAATCCACGACGCCGAGTTCAAAAGAACCAATTGCCTCAATTGTGCCAATTGCTGCAAAACAACCGGACCCCTTTTTACCGCAGCCGATATCGAACGCATAGCAAAACATTTCAAACAAAAACCACAACAATTCATCGACCAATACCTGCGCATCGATGAAGATAAGGACTATGTTCTGCAAAGCGTCCCTTGTACCTTCCTAGACCATGAAAACTATTGCATGATTTATGAAGTGCGCCCCAAAGCCTGCCGGGAGTTTCCGCATACCGACCGGAAGAAATTCCAACAGATAGCCGACTTAACCCTAAAAAACGTAGCCATCTGCCCGGCAGCCTACAATATCGTAGAAGAAATGAAGAAAAAAGTACCTTTATAAGATGAAAATATATAGATCAAAAGTAGATTGGTGGTTAGTAATACTTATTCTATCCGTATTTGGGTTTCCCATTGTGCAAGGAATACAAACAAAAGAATACATGCTGTCTTTAGTCTTCTTCATGCTCTTATCGCTGTTTTACATCCTAGCAATTACACTGAAATACAAAATCGAAGGAGACTACCTCTCCATCTGGAGAACCAAAATTGATATCAAAACCATCCGGAAAGTATACCCTACCAGAAATCCACTAAGCTCTCCTGCCTTATCCATAAATAGAATTGCCATCGTCTATAATAAATACGACGAGGTCTTAATCTCTCCAAAGGATCGAGCCGATTTTATCGAGGAACTTCTAAAAGTAAACCCCAATATAGAAGTGAAACTTTAATCGTAAAGTAAATACTTTTTACGCATCGCTTTAAAAGCAGTTAAGCCAGGCTCCCATGTTTTGCGTATGGCATTTTCGGTTACACCGGCCTCAATTTGCTGCTGCAATTGCTTAGTCCCCGCTAGTTTAGTAAAAAACGGGTTAAAGAATTTAGAAGGGTCAGCCGTGGTCTTATAGGCTTTCAGCAACCACTTCAATTCAAGTCGCGTTACTTTAGGAAGGCTTGACAAGTCTTCACCATAACACAACTGGTTTTTATACGGAGGCTCCTTGGCACCCAAATTCGGAACCGGAGTAAAACTAAAATCGCTTTTAGGGAGGAAGGGCGAACCATAAAGCTGAAATTGCTTTTCGGTACCCCTGCCTACACTCACATTCGTGCCTTCAAACAAACACAAACTTGCATATAAATTCACCGCTTGGGCATTCGGTAAATTTGGCGACGGTTTTACAGGTAAATCATAAGGGAACGATCTTTTATATTGTAAACAAGGAACCACCGTTAAGGCACATTGCTCTCCATCCTTCAACCATTTTTCGCCATTAATCATCTGAGCATATTCACCTATCGTCATACCATGCAATAACGGTATAGGGTGCATCCCCACAAAACTAGTATATTCTTTTTCTAAAACCGGCCCGTCAACAAGACCGCCATTAGGATTCGGACGGTCAAGAACAATCAAGGGGATATGGTGCTCCGCACAAGCCTCCATAACATAATGCAACGAGGAAATATAAGTGTAAAAGCGCGCCCCCACATCCTGCAAGTCAAATACCATAACTTCTATACCGGCTAATTGAGCCGCCTTTGGTTTTTTATTATCCCCATAAAGCGAAATAATCGGCAATCCAGTAGTAACATCTTTCCCGTCCACCACATGCTCCCCAGCATCCGCCGTACCTCTAAACCCATGCTCAGGCGCAAATATCATTTGCAACTGAATCTTTTGGGCCAATAAATAATCAACCAAATGGGTCTCGTTAGATAAGATACCCGTTTGATTCGTCACAATTCCAACTTTCTTATCTTTCAATAAAGGCAAATAAGACTCTGTATTATCAGCACCAGTCTTTGTTACTATGTTATTAAGATTAAGAACCTCGATTTTTCCATTTACCTTTCGTATTACTTGCCCAGTATCTTGAGGACGTTTAGAACTCCCACAGGAAACCATTAGCAAAAATGAGAATAATACTGTATTTTTGAACACCAAATTTGATACCATACCATTGAAATTAGAATATTTTATAGCAAAACGACTTATTGTTGCCAAAGACCATAAAAGTAGTATTTCCGCACCAATAATAAAAATCGCCATCATCGCCATTGCCCTAGGCATGATCATGATGATCGTAACCATTGCTACGGGTATCGGACTCCAACAAAAAATACGCCAAAAAGTAGCCGCCTTCAACGGCCACATCACCATCTCAGGCTACAACGACAACAATTCCGATGTCAGCTCCAAACCCATCTCGATTCACCAAAGCTTTTATCCTAAATTCAAAGAAGTAGA
>JBJONL010000043.1:0-68352 GCA_046051865.1 Bacteroidota bacterium
CGAACCATTACTCGTGGGTGAAAGTAAAGTTTTTTTCATAGTTAGTTTTTTTGTGGTATTATGGTTTAAAGGAAACCTGCATTACTACACGTTTCAAAATAGATTTAGATGCTAAATTTACATCTTCTAAACATTTCAATAACAATCATTTTACCAAAAAGTACAACTTTTCGATAAAATGTAAAAAGCATCGGCTAAAGGAGCGCTATTTCAGCCGAATAGCAATAAACGGCTAAGTAAATTACTACATAATAAGCCTAAAAGGTAGATAAACGTCTAAATGGCACTAAATTAACTTAAATTATTTACCCGCTAAATTAACAATTTATCAACAGTTTACAAGTATTGTTAATAAATTACCATAGTTGTTCATAGTATCTTTACGAATACCCTAAAAGCATTACAAAGTTCCATAACACTTTGCTAACAATTGAGGATAGGAACACCAAAAAAAAGCCCCTCAATCACTTGAGGGGCTTTTTATAAAATAACGCTTGTTTAAGCTTGACCAGCAGTACCAAAGTTTAGAGGAACTTGCGGTTGCTCTGTATCTTTGATTTCGCCGTTCGCCAATTCAAAGCGGTGAATATTCTCAGCCATTGCTTTTAAAAAACGCTTAGCATGTTGTGGCGTTAACACGATTCTCGACTTTACTTTAGCTTTAGGAATACCCGGCATAAGCGTCACAAAATCTACGACAAACTCAGAAGCCGAATGATTGATGATTGCTAAGTTAGAATAAATTCCCTCGGCAATTTTCTCATCAAGCTCTATGTTGATTTGTCCCTGTTGTTGATTGTTATCACTCATGATTAATAGATGTATTCTTCTTTATTAGCCATAATCTCATTATAGTCCTCTTTAGAACCTACTATCGTATGATCATAATCTCTCATACCGGTTCCGGCAGGGATTCTATGTCCAACAATAACATTTTCTTTAAGTCCTTCTAAGGTATCTACTTTACCAGCCACAGCTGCCTCGTTCAATACTTTAGTAGTCTCCTGGAACGACGCCGCAGAGATAAATGATTTCGTTTGTAACGAAGCTCTAGTAATACCTTGTAGTACTGGTGTAGCGGTAGCCGTAATAACATCACGAGCCACAACCATATTCTTATCATTACGTTTCAACAACGAGTTCTCATCACGCAACTCACGCGGCGTAACAATCTGACCCGGTTTCAACACTTCTGAATCACCCGCATCCTCAACCACTTTCATTCCGTACAATTTATCATTCTCTTCTAAGAAATCAGAAGTATGGATCAATTGCTCTTCTAGGAATAAAGTATCTCCTGGATCCTGCACTTGTACTTTACGCATCATTTGACGTATGACTACCTCAAAGTGCTTATCGTTAATTTTTACCCCTTGTAAACGGTATACCTCTTGAATCTCATTAACCAAATACTGCTGAACAGCCGAAGGTCCTTGGATTCTCAAAATATCATCCGGTGTAATAGCACCATCCGACAAAGGCACCCCAGCTTTCACGAAGTCATTCTCTTGAACTAAGATTTGACTTGATAATTTTACTAGGTATTTTTTAATTTCACCAAACTTAGACTCAATCACGATCTCACGGTTACCTCTTTTGATTTTACCAAAAGATACTACCCCATCAATCTCGGACACTACCGCTGGGTTCGAAGGATTACGAGCCTCTAACAACTCGGTAATTCTTGGAAGACCTCCGGTGATATCCCCTGCCTTAGAAGAACGACGCGGAATCTTAACTAAGATTTTACCCGCCTTAATTTTCTCGCCATCTTCTACCATAAGGTGAGCCCCTACTGGTAAGTTATAAGAACGGATTAATTCTCCGTCTTTACCATACACTAATAAGGTAGGAATTAATTTTTTATTTCTTCCTTCTGAAATTACTTTCTCTTGGAATCCAGTTTGCTCATCAATCTCAACTTGGAACGATTGTCCTTGTTCTAAATCTTCATAAGCAATTTTACCCGTAAACTCAGATACAATAACTCCATTATACGGATCCCATTTACAGATCGTAGCACCTTTTTCTACTACATCTCCGTCTTTAACACTTATAACAGATCCATAAGGAATGTTATGCGTGCTCAATAGAATACCCGTTTTAACATCAGTCAATTTCAATTCAGTCGAACGAGAAACTACGATATCTACTTTGTTGCCTTCTCCATCTTCTCCAACAACCGTTTTCAAATCTTCGATTTCTAGTTTTCCACCAAATCTTGCTACAATGCTAGATTCTTCTGAAACACCTCCTGCAACCCCTCCAACGTGGAACGTACGCAGGGTCAGCTGAGTTCCTGGCTCTCCAATCGACTGTGCCGCAATTACACCCACAGCTTCACCTTTTTGAGTCATTTTACCCGTAGCCAAGTTTCTTCCGTAACACTTAGCACAAATTCCTTTTTTAGCCTCACAAGTTAAAGGCGAACGAACGTCTACTCTTTCCAGTGGCGATTCTTCAATAGCCTTAACAATAGCCTCAGTAATTTGAACTCCTGAGTGTACTAATATTTCATTGTTCAAAGGATTAATCACATCTTGTAACGCAACACGTCCTAAGATACGCTCACCCAAAGTTTCAACAATCTCTTCATTTTTCTTCAAAGCCGATACTTCAATACCTCGTAAGGTACCACAGTCAACCGAGTTCACAATTACATCTTGCGATACATCATGCAACCTTCTAGTCAAGTATCCCGCATCCGCCGTTTTCAAAGCGGTATCCGCCAATCCTTTACGAGCACCGTGCGTAGAGATAAAGTATTCCAAAATCGACAATCCTTCTTTAAAGTTGGAAAGAATCGGATTTTCAATAATCTCTCCACCTCCTGCAGTGGATTTCTTAGGCTTAGCCATCAAACCACGCATACCAGTCAACTGACGAATCTGCTCCTTAGAACCCCTCGCCCCTGAGTCAAGCATCATGTATACCGAGTTAAACCCTTGTTGGTCTTCTCTAATATTTTTCATTGCCAACTCGGTCAACTGGGCATTCGCTGAAGTCCAAATATCAATAACCTGGTTGTAACGCTCGTTATTGGTAATAAGTCCCATGTTATAGTTCATGGAAATACCTTCAACTTGCTCTCTGGCATCAGCAATCAATTTTGGTTTTTGATCTGGAATTTTAATATCCCCTAACGAGAAGGATAATCCTCCTTTGAAGGCAAATTTATATCCCATGTCTTTCATGTTATCCAAGAAACCTGCAGTAGTAGGAACATCCGTTACCGCTAAGATTTTTCCAATAATATCACGCAAAGACTTTTTAGTCAATACCTCATTAATATAACCTGCTGCCTGAGGCACTACTTCATTAAATAATACTCTACCTGCAGTAGTTTGAATAATTTTATAAACTAATTCTCCTTCTTCATTGAAGTCTTTAGCTCTAATTTTAACGCGAGCATTCAACTCAACTCTTCCTTCATTCAAAGCAATATTACACTCCTCTGCCGAATAGAACGTTAAGCCCTCTCCTAAAATTTTATGCTCTGGTGTAGACAAACGCTCTTTGGTCATGTAATACAGACCTAATACCATGTCCTGAGAAGGTACCGTAATAGGAGCACCATTAGCAGGGTTCAAGATATTGTGGGAAGCCAACATTAATAATTGTGCTTCTAAGATCGCCTCAGGACCAAGCGGTAAATGCACCGCCATCTGATCCCCATCAAAATCCGCGTTAAACGCCGTACACACTAACGGGTGTAATTGGATCGCTTTTCCTTCAATCAATTTCGGTTGGAACGCTTGGATACCCAAACGGTGCAACGTAGGAGCACGGTTCAACAATACAGGGTGTCCTTTGATTACATTTTCAAGAATATCCCATACTACCGGTTCTTTTTTATCGATGATTTTTTTAGCCGACTTAACCGTCTTAACAATACCTCTTTCGATTAATTTTCGAATAACAAAAGGTTTGTACAATTCAGCCGCCATATCTTTAGGCAAACCACACTCAAACAATTTCATTTCTGGCCCAACAACAATTACCGAACGAGCAGAATAATCTACACGTTTTCCTAATAAGTTTTGACGGAAACGTCCTTGTTTACCTTTCAAGGAATCCGATAAGGATTTCAATGGTCGGTTTGATTCTGTTTTAACAGCCGAAGCTTTACGCGTGTTGTCGAATAAGGAATCTACTGATTCTTGCAACATACGTTTTTCATTTCTCAAGATTACCTCAGGAGCTTTAATCTCCATCAATCGTTTCAAACGGTTGT
Source organism: Bacteroidota bacterium (assembly GCA_046051865.1). GTDB lineage: Bacteria > Bacteroidota > Bacteroidia > Flavobacteriales > Flavobacteriaceae > Flavobacterium. The sequence goes on from JBJONL010000043.1 coordinate 4,235, forward strand.
TACGGATGATTACTCTACGGTACAAGTCATTCAAATCTGAAGTCGCAAAACGACCGCCATCCAATGGCACTAACGGACGTAATTCTGGTGGAATAACCGGAATAACTTTCAAGATCATCCACTCAGGACGGTTCTCTCGGTTCAAGTTAGATTCACGGAAAGATTCTACTACTTGTAATCTCTTTAACGCTTCTGTTTTTCTTTGTTTAGAAGTCTCGTTATTAGCGGCATGACGCAACTCATAAGACAAGGCATCTAAATCAGTTCTAGCCAACAAGTCCATAATACATTCAGCACCCATTTTAGCGATGAATTTATTAGGATCGTTGTCGTCTAAATATTGATTTTCCATCGGAAGAGTATCTAAGATGTTTAGATATTCTTCTTCCGTTAAAAAGTCTAATCGGTGCAAAGACTCTCCCTCTGCATTTTGGGCAATACCCGCTTGGATTACTACATAGCGTTCGTAGTAAATAATCATGTCTAATTTCTTAGACGGCAACCCAAGGATATAACCAATTTTGTTTGGTAAAGAACGGAAGTACCAAATGTGAGCAATAGGCACCACCAAGTTGATGTGTCCTACTCTATCACGACGTACTTTTTTCTCCGTAACTTCTACACCACAACGGTCACAAACGATTCCTTTATAACGGATTCTTTTGTATTTTCCACAAGCACATTCGAAATCCTTTACAGGTCCGAATATACGTTCACAGAACAAACCGTCACGCTCTGGTTTGTGGGTTCTATAGTTGATAGTTTCTGGCTTCAAAACCTCGCCTCTTGACTCAGCCAAGATCGCTTCGGGCGAAGCTAATCCTATCGAAATTCTGTCAAATCTTTTGATCGTATTTTTAGTATCTTTATTTCTATTCATCATAGTCGTAAACTTTTATAAAGTTGGTTGTAAAAGCAATCCCAGTCCTTCCTGTTACAGAAGGACTGAGACTGATTACTTATTTATTCTTCTAATCTGATGTCTAATCCAAGACCTTTCAATTCATGCATCAATACATTGAATGATTCTGGTAATCCTGGCTCTGGCATAGTTTCTCCCTTAACGATAGCCTCGTAAGTTTTAGCTCTTCCAATAACGTCATCCGATTTAACAGTCAAAATTTCTCTAAGCGTACTTGATGCTCCATAAGCCTCAAGTGCCCAAACCTCCATTTCTCCAAAACGCTGACCTCCAAATTGAGCTTTACCACCCAATGGTTGTTGTGTAATAAGAGAGTACGGACCAATAGAACGTGCGTGCATTTTATCGTCAACCATATGCCCTAATTTCAACATATAGATAACCCCAACAGTTGCCGGTTGGTGGAAACGCTCTCCTGTGCCTCCATCATACAAATACGTATGACCGAAACGTGGAATGCCTGCCTCATCAGTAAACTCATTAATCTGGTCTAAAGTAGCCCCGTCAAAAATTGGTGTAGCAAATTTTCTACCCAAGTTCATTCCGGCCCAACCTAACACCGTTTCATAAATCTGTCCAATGTTCATACGAGAAGGTACCCCTAGCGGATTCAATACGATATCCACTGGTGTTCCGTCTTCTAAGAACGGCATATCTTCATGACGTACGATACGCGCAACAATACCTTTGTTACCGTGACGACCCGCCATTTTATCTCCTACTTTCAATTTACGTTTTTTAGCAATATATACTTTCGCTAATTTCAAAATTCCAGCAGGTAATTCGTCTCCAACCGTGATGGTAAACTTCTCTCTTCTTAAAGCACCTTGCAAGTCATTCAACTTGATTTTGTAGTTGTGAATTAAGTCATTAACCAAGCGGTTAGTCTCATCATCAGCAACCCATTGTCCTTTTGTTAAGTGAGCGAAATCCTCTACAGCGTGTAACATTTTTTGGGTATATTTTTTACCTTTTGGTAATACTTCTTCACCCAAATCATTCATAACACCTTGCGAAGTTTTTCCGTTTACTATAGTGAATAATTTGTCAACCAAACGGTCTTTCAAATCCACAAACTTAGTTTCGTATTCCATTTCTAAAGACGTCAAATCATCTTTATCTTTGGTACGTTTCTTTTTATCTTTTACCGCTCTCGCGAATAATTTTTTATCTAAAACCACACCGTGTAAAGAAGGCGAAGCTTTCAGGGAAGCATCTTTTACATCTCCTGCTTTATCCCCGAAGATTGCTCTTAACAACTTCTCTTCTGGTGTAGGATCTGATTCTCCTTTTGGTGTAATTTTTCCGATTAGAATATCGCCAGGTTTAACCTCGGCTCCAATTCGAATCATTCCGTTTTCATCCAAGTCTTTAGTGGCCTCTTCTGATACGTTCGGGATATCATTAGTCAACTCTTCGTTTCCTAATTTAGTATCTCTAACTTCTAAGGAATAATCATCCACGTGAATTGAAGTAAAGATATCATCACGAACCACTTTCTCAGAAATTACAATCGCATCCTCGAAGTTATACCCTTTCCAAGGCATAAACGCTACTTTAAGGTTTCTACCTAAAGCCAACTCTCCGTTTTGCGTAGCATATCCTTCACAAAGTACTTGTCCTAATTTCACTCGGTCCCCTTTTCTTACGATAGGTTTCAAGTTGATCGACGTACTCTGATTCGTTTTTCTAAATTTAATCAAGTTGTATGATTTCTCATCCGGATCAAAACTTACCATACGCTCTTCTTCGGTACGGTCGTATTTAATCGTAATCATATTGGCATCTACATACTCTACCGTACCGTTACCTTCTGCATTGATTAATACTCTCGAATCTGAAGCTACTTGGCGCTCTAATCCCGTTCCTACGATTGGTGCTTCAGGACGTAACAAAGGTACAGCCTGACGCATCATGTTTGATCCCATCAACGCACGGTTCGCATCATCATGCTCTAAGAACGGAATCAACGAAGCCGAAATGGAAGCAATCTGGTTTGGTGCCACGTCTGTGTAATGAATTTCTCCTGGATCTACTACTGGGAAATCACCCTCTTCACGAGCAATAACCTTATCCGCCGTAATTTTTCCTTTAGCATCCATATCAATGTTTGCCTGAGCAATCATTTTTCCTTCCTCTTCTTCTGCACTTAAATAGATAGGCTCAGAAACTAAATCTACCGTTCCGTTAGTAACTTTACGATAAGGCGTTTCAATGAATCCCATTCCATTTACTTTGGCATAAACACCTAAAGACGAAATCAAACCAATGTTTGGTCCCTCTGGAGTTTCAATCGGACAAAGTCTACCGTAGTGGGTATAGTGAACGTCACGCACCTCAAATCCAGCACGCTCTCTCGAAAGTCCACCAGGTCCAAGGGCCGATAATCTTCTTTTGTGTGTAATCTCGGCCAATGGATTCGTTTGATCCATAAACTGAGACAACTGGTTTGTTCCAAAGAACGAGTTAATCACCGATGACAATGTTTTAGCATTGATCAAATCGATTGGTGTAAACACCTCGTTATCTCTAACATTCATACGCTCTCTAATGGTTCTAGCCATACGCGCTAAACCTACGCCGAATTGTTGTGACAATTGCTCTCCAACAGTTCTAACGCGACGGTTTGACAAGTGATCAATATCATCAATCTCTGCTTTAGAGTTGATTAATTCAATCAAGTATTTTACAATGGTAATGATATCTTCTTTGGTCAAGACTTGCTTTTCCATTGGGATATCCAAACCAAGTTTTTTGTTCATTCTATAACGACCTACTTCACCTAAGTTGTAACGTTGGTCCGAGAAGAACAATTTATCTATAATTCCACGAGCGGTTTCCTCATCAGGCGGTTCTGCATTACGCAACTGACGGTAAATGTGCTCTACGGCTTCTTTTTCTGAGTTTGTTGGGTCCTTTTGTAACGTGTTGTGGATAATCGCATAGTCTGCTTGATTGTTATCCTCTTTGTGTAACAAAATTGATTTCACATTAGAATCAATGATTTCTTCTACATTGTCTTTGTCAATGATTGTATCACGATCTAATATAATCTCATTACGCTCAATAGAAACTACCTCGCCCGTATCCTCGTCCACGAAATCTTCGTGCCAAGTATTCAATACTCTCGCGGCTAATTTTCTACCAATGTATTTTTTAAGACCAGTTTTTGAAACTTTGATTTCTTCTGCAAGGTCAAAAATCTCAAGGATGTCTTTATCTCTTTCAAATCCGATAGCACGGAAAAGAGTCGTAACCGGTAATTTTTTCTTTCTATCGATATAAGCATACATTACGCTGTTGATATCGGTAGCAAATTCAATCCATGATCCTTTGAACGGAATAACTCTAGCTGAATACAACTTTGTTCCATTAGCGTGGAAAGACTGCCCAAAGAACACCCCTGGTGAACGGTGTAACTGCGATACAACAACACGCTCGGCTCCGTTGATTACAAACGTACCACTTGGTGTCATATAAGGGATGGTTCCCAAATAAACATCTTGTACTATCGTTTCGAAATCTTCGTGCTCTGGATCTGTACAATACAGCTTTAGTCTTGCCTTTAAAGGCACGCTATAGGTTAAACCCCTCTCGATACACTCTTGAATCGTGTAACGTGGTGGATCAACAAAATAATCTAGAAATTCCAATACAAATTGGTTTCTTGTATCAGTAATTGGAAAGTTTTCCATGAAGGTGTTATATAAACCTTCGTTGCCTCTCTCATCCGACTTCGTTTCTAATTGGAAGAAGTCTTTAAAAGATTTTACCTGAACATCTAGAAAATCTGGATATTGAGGGATGTTTTTCGTTGAGGCAAAATTCAATCTTTCAGTCTGATTTGTTATCATCAATGGACAAAATTTTGATTTAAAAAAAGTAATTTTTTGTGTGTAGAAACACGGTTTAATTTATACTTTCCTTTTTTATAACCAACACATCTTTAAAAATAAACCAGGAAATTAGTTCATCTTTTTCTTCGTCTTGGTTAAAACATTTTCATATTTTAAACTGGGATGTAGAATAAAACTAAGTATTAATTTTATTATACGAAAAATGGTTTAGGCCATTGGACGCATTTATCCAAGGCCTAAACCTAGTTCTAAAACCGGTGTTGGATTATTTTAACTCAACAACAGCTCCAGCTTCTTCTAAAGATTTTTTCAAACCTTCAGCTTCTGCTTTAGAAACTCCTTCTTTGATGTTTGCAGGAGCACCATCAACAATATCTTTTGCTTCTTTCAAGCCAAGACCTGTTAATTCTTTTACAGCTTTTACTACTGCTAATTTAGAAGCACCAGCATCTTTCAATACTACTGTAAATTCTGTTTGCTCTTCTGCAGCTTCTCCTGCACCAGCACCACCAGCAGCAACTACTACAGCTGCAGCAGCTGGCTCGATACCATACTCATCTTTTAATATTGTAGCTAAATCGTTAACTTCTTTTACTGTTAAGTTAACTAATTGTTCTGCGAATTGTTTCAAATCTGCCATTTTTTCTATCGTTTAAAATGTTCTTTAATTATTATTTTTTTAGTCTGCTCTACTTATTCTGCCGCTTCGCCTTTTTTCTCTGCATTGTTCAACAATGCTGAAATAATACGTTGTGCAGGAGATTGAAGTAATCCGATGATTTCTCCAATAACTTCTTCTTTCGATTTCAAAGATGCTAAGCTATCCAATAGGTTATCTCCGATGTAAATCTCACCGTTGATGTATGCCCCTTTGAATGATGGCTTATCCGATTTTTTTCTGAAATCTTTAATGATTTTTGCAGGTGAATTTGCAATGTCCGCGATAAAAATGGAAGAGTTTCCTTTTAATACCGAAGTTAAATCACCATAATCATTTGCCGAAGCTTCCATTGCTTTTTCTAACAATGTATTTTTAACCACTTCTAATTTAATCCCAGCTTTAAAACAAGCTCTTCTTAAGTTTGAAGTAGTCTCTGCATCTAACCCAGAGGTGTCAGCAATATATACAATATTACTTTCAGCCAACTTTGCAGTTAAATCTTCTATCGCGATTGATTTTTCTTCTCTTGTCATAATAAAATTTGTTTAACTACCAATTATACGGCTTTAGGATCTAAAGCGATAGCAGGGCTCATAGTACTTGACAAGTGGATAGACTTGATATAAGTACCTTTCGCTGCAGTTGGTTTTAATTTAAGTAATGTTTGAATAATCTCATGAGCGTTATCTACAATCTTATCTGCCTCAAAAGAAATTCTTCCGATACCAGCATGTACGATTCCAGTTTTATCAACTTTAAAGTCAATTTTACCCGCTTTAACTTCAGCAACAGCTTTTCCTATCTCCATAGTTACTGTTCCTGTCTTTGGGTTTGGCATTAATCCTCTTGGTCCTAATACACGTCCTAAAGGTCCTAATTTACCCATAATAGCTGGCATGGTGATGATCACATCAACATCCGTCCAACCGTCTTTAATTTTTTGAAGGTAATCGTCCAATCCTACGTAATCCGCACCAGCAGCTTTTGCTTCCGCTTCTTTATCTGGAGTAACCAAAGCCAAAACTTTAGTATCTTTTCCAGTTCCGTGTGGAAGGGTTACAACACCTCTAACCATTTGATTTGCTTTTCTTGGATCTACACCTAAACGAACAGCAATATCTACTGACTCATCAAATTTTGCAGAAGCAACTACTTTCAACAAAGACGAAGCGTCTTTTAAAGAATATAGTTTGTTTTTCTCAATTTTTGAAGCAGCCTCTTTTTGTTTTTTTGTCAATTTTGCCATGTCTTACCCTTGTTTTAGAGGAGAATCTCCAGTTACAGTTATACCCATAGATCTAGCTGTTCCAGCAACCATGCTCATAGCAGATTCAAGTGTAAACGCATTTAAATCAGCCATCTTGTCTTCAGCAATTGCCTTAATCTGATCCCAAGTTACATTACCAACTTTACGACGATTAGGCTCTCCTGAACCAGATTTCAATTTAGCAGCATCCAATAATTGAATTGCAGCAGGTGGAGTTTTCACGACAAAATCAAATGATTTGTCTTTATACACGGTAATTTGTACCGGTAATACTTTGCCAGGTTGATCTTGTGTTCTAGCATTAAATTGCTTACAGAACTCCATGATGTTCACCCCAGCAGCTCCCAAAGCAGGTCCAACCGGTGGCGACGGGTTCGCAGCACCTCCCTTAACTTGTAGTTTAACTACTTTACTAATTTCTTTAGCCATTTCTTAAAAATTTTACATCTCTCAATTGGAAGCGATTGATGCGGTTTATTATATATGTAACAAAAAATTATACTTTTTCAACTTGCATAAAGCTCAATTCTAATGGCGTCTTTCTTCCAAAGATTTTCACCATTACTTCAAGTTTACGCTTTTCATCATTAATCTTTTCAATAGTTCCATTGAAACCATTGAACGGCCCGTCAATAACTTTGATGGTCTCACCAAGGTTAAACGGAATATTTTGAGTATCGGCAGTCACCGCTAATTCATCTACTTTTCCTAGCATACGGTTCACCTCAGACAAGCGTAACGGCACAGGATCTCCTCCTTTTACCTCACCCAAAAATCCTATTACACCCGTAATCGATTTAATAATATGCGGTATCTCTCCAACCAAATTAGCTTCTATCATCACATAACCCGGAAAATAAACTTTATCCTTAGCTATCTTTTTACCATCTCTAACTTGTACTACTTTTTCAGTAGGCACAAGCACCTGAGAAATGTAATCTGACATTCCTAATCGGTTGATTTCAGTTTCGATGTAAGCCTTGACTTTATTCTCTTGCCCGCTTACCGCTCGAACTACATACCATTTTTTCACATTATTATCTGCCATTCTTAGAGAAATTATGGTTTCATCCAATTAAAAAATCCTGCGATTGACTTCGCAAAAAGCTCATCAACTCCCCAAGTAGCCAAAGCAAAAACAATTGAGAAAACAGCCACCACTACAGTGAACTTTTGAACTTCAGCCCATTCTGGCCAAGTAACATTTGTTCTCAATTCTTCAAATGCTTCTGATATATAATTAACAATTTTTGCCATTGTAAATGTTTTTATTTGCACGGGCGGAGGGATTCGAACCCCCATCAACGGTTTTGGAGACCGCTATTCTACCCTTGAACTACGCCCGTTTATTAAAATCCAGTGTCGTTACCATAAACGACACTGGATTTATATTTGTTTAGATAATTAGTCTAAAATTTCAGTTACCTGACCAGCACCTACTGTTCTACCACCTTCACGGATAGCGAAACGTAGACCGATGTTTAATGCGATAGCACTTAACAATGAAACTTCAATAGTTAAGTTATCTCCTGGCATTACCATCTCTACACCAGCTGGTAAAGAAATAATTCCTGTCACGTCAGTTGTACGTACGTAGAACTGTGGACGGTAGTTATTGTGGAATGGTGTGTGACGACCACCTTCTTCTTTTTTCAAGATATACACCTCAGCTTTAAATTTAGCGTGTGGTTTAACAGATCCTGGTTTACAAATAACCATTCCTCTTTTGATATCTTCTTTTGCAATACCTCTCAACAAGATACCTGCGTTATCTCCAGCCTCACCTCTATCCAAGATTTGACGGAACATCTCGATACCTGTTACTGTAGAAGTTAACTTCTCAGCACCCATACCGATGATTTCAACTGGATCTCCAGTATTACAAATACCTGTTTCGATACGACCTGTAGCAACAGTTCCACGACCTGTAATTGTAAATACGTCCTCAACTGGCATCAAGAATGGTTTGTTAACATCACGCTCTGGCTCTTGAATCCAGTTGTCAACAGCTTCCATTAATTCAATGATTTTTGGAACCCAAGCAGGATCGTTATTCAATCCTCCTAAAGCAGAACCTTGAACTACAGGACCATTATCTCCATCGTAATCATAGAAAGATAATAAGTCTCTGATTTCCATTTCTACTAATTCTAATAATTCCGCATCATCAACCATATCCACTTTGTTCATGAATACAACGATTCTTGGAATACCTACCTGACGTCCTAAAAGGATGTGCTCACGTGTTTGTGGCATCGGTCCGTCAGTAGCAGCAACTACTAAAATAGCACCGTCCATCTGAGCAGCACCTGTAACCATGTTTTTCACGTAATCCGCGTGACCTGGACAGTCAACGTGTGCATAGTGACGGTTAGCCGTTTCATACTCTACGTGTGAAGTATTAATAGTAATACCTCTTTCTTTTTCTTCCGGAGCGTTATCAATTTGATCAAATGATTTCGCTTGACAGTAACCTGCATCAGACAATACTTTAGTGATAGCTGCAGTTAAAGTAGTCTTTCCGTGATCTACGTGTCCGATAGTACCTATATTTAAGTGTGGTTTCGAACGATTAAAATTTTCTTTTGCCATTTTACTTAATTTTTAATCTTAGTTTATATATTAGTGTTCAAATTTTACATTATTGAGCCAACTACGGGAATTGAACCCGTGACCTCTTCCTTACCAAGGAAGCACTCTACCCCTGAGCTAAGTCGGCTTATGCCTAGTCCAGAAGTTAGTCCTACAGATTTCAGAAAAACCAATTCTGTAACCCTAAATTCTTGTAGTGGGGAGAGCAGGATTCGAACCTGCGAAGACGTAGTCAGCGGATTTACAGTCCGCCCTCGTTGGCCGCTTGAGTATCTCCCCCACTTTTTTTATGATGCCTTATTTAGAGCCGGCGGAGGGACTCGAACCCACGACCTGCTGATTACAAATCAGCTGCTCTAGCCAACTGAGCTACGCTGGCATATACAATAAAAAAAGTCCGCTATTTCTAACGGACTGCAAATGTATGTATTTTATCTTTTAATCAAAACATTTTTAGAAAAATTTTTCTCTTATATATGTGTATTGATTTTTTCCTTTCTTTTCAGCAATAATCTTTCTAACGATTCTGAAGATAACTCAATCGCTTCCTCAAATGTTTTACATTGTTTCTTAACGATAAAATCATCTCCAGGAACATGAATTTTTACCTCCACCACTTTATTTTCTTTCTCACTAGTCTTCTCAACTTTCAAAAAAACATCTGACGAAACCACTTTATCATAATATTTTTCAAGTTTTCCTAACCGATCTTCAATAAAATCAACCAGCTTTCTGTCTACAGTGAAATTAACGGCATGAACATTTACCTTCATAATCAAATTTTTATTGGTTTAACATTTCAGAACTATTGTTGGTTTCTAGGATGGGCACTACCGTACACTTTCTTCAGCTCTGCCAAACTACTGCTTGTGTACACTTGTGTTGAAGCCAAACTCGAATGCCCTAATAATTCTTTTACTGAATTTATATCCGCCCCATTATTGAGAAGATGCGTCGCAAATGTATGTCTTAAGATATGCGGACTCTTCTTTACCTTTTCTGAGACATTACTAAAGTAATAATTTATTAAACGATAAACAAACGAATTGTTCAATTTTAAACCCTTTGAGGAGAGAAAAAAATGGTCGATATCTGTAACCGTTTGTAAACGTGCTCGTTCGTCTAAATAATTTTTCACCTGTTGTTCCACGACAGGCAATAACGGAATGATGCGTTCCTTGTTCCGCTTCCCCAAAACCTTTATAGTATGGTTTGACAAATCAACATCATACCCTTTCAATTCGATCAATTCTGCCCTACGAATTCCCGTAGTGTAAAACAAATCAATAACCAATTTATCCCTAACCCCCTCAAAACCGTCTGCATACGTAAGTTGATTTAAAACCAAATCTACTTCTTTCTCAGAAAAAGGAATTTGCAACTTCTTAGCCGACTTCAATGCCTTGTGTTTCAAAAGCGGGCTACTCTCAAGCTGCTTCGTCTTCAATAAAAATTTGTAATATGATTTTAAAGAGGAAATCTTGCGGTTTATAGACGAACTCGTAAGCCCCTCATCCGACAGCGATACGATCCAAGAACGAATCTGTGCATACCCCACCTGAACCAATCCCAGGTCTCCATATGACTCCGACAAAAAGGTTTCGAAAAAAGTGAGGTCATTTAAATAAGCCGTAACGGTATGCGGAGAATAATGCTTCTCTAACAACAAATAATCCCTAAACTTATCTTTAAAATTTTCCATAAAAAAACCGCTGTCCTCAAAGTTAACAAACTTTCAGTACCAGCGGCTATATCTTATAAGGAATTTAACTATCCTTCTAATCCGTCTCTTAAGTTTTGAATATAAGCAGCTTTTTGAATTTGCGCTCTTCTAACAACAGATGGCTTAGTAAACGCTTGACGCGCTCTAAGTTGTCTTACAGTTCCGGTTTTATCGAATTTTCTCTTGTAGCGCTTTAATGCTCTATCAATGTTTTCTCCGTCTTTAATTGGTATAATCAACATAATTTAGACACCTCCTCTCATTTAGTGGGTGCAAAAGTACTATTATTTTTGAATTTTCAAAGAAAAAACCCAAAAACAAATTACTAGCACCTTTTTATGCCCACTTGACAAATAGCCTATGATCGGCTAAACACTACTAGCCGCAGGACCGAAGCTTTCTTTAGGCAACCAAAAGAAGCACAATAGTTCATAGTAGCTATCATCCATCCGTCTATCATCCATCCGTCTATCAGTCTATCATCCATCCGTCCATCATCTATCCGTCTAACCCTTACTTAACCGCCGGCTTATAGTTTTGCTTATCAATAATCATTTTAGACAAAATCTCTCTAAGAATTTCTGAAGTCCCTCCTCCAATTGGTCCTAAACGACTATCACGCAATAAACGAGCCAACGGATATTCTTCCATATAACCGTAACCACCCAACATCTGCAAACAAGCATAAATGGCTTCATCCGCCACTTTGGTCGATTTCAATTTGGCCATAGTAGCCTCTTTCACGACATACTCTCCCTGATTCAATCGCGCCACCGCCGCATAATTAAAGACCTTGCAATGTTCCACCTCCGTAGCATGATCGACCATCGTATGACGCAGGGCCTGGAACTTATTAATGGTACTGCCGAACGCTTCACGTTGGGACATATATTCAATTGTATAATCAATGGCATATTCGGCACGTGCATGAGCATTAACCGCCATAATCAAACGTTCTAAAGCAAAATGTTGCATGATATAAGGAAATCCTTTGCCTGCTTCTCCCATCAAATTCTCTTCGGGAATCACCACATTATCAAACGAAATCTCAGCCGTATCGGAAGCTCTCCAACCTAGTTTATCCAACTTAGTAGCAGAAATCCCAGCCAAGGTCGTATCCATCAAAAAGATACTAATCCCCTTATTCCCCAATTCGGGACTTGTCTTTGCAGCCACTATATAATAATCGGCATAGACACCGTTAGTGATGAAAGTTTTCGAGCCATTAATCACATACATATTACCCTGTTTAACCGCAGTGGTGCGCATACCTGCTACGTCACTACCGCCAAAAGGCTCCGTAATACACAAAGCACCTATTTTATCTCCAGAAATACTAGGAGCCAAATAGTCTTGTTTGATGCGTTCACTTCCTTCTGCATTCAAATGCGTCATGGCCAAATAAGCATGGGCCCACATAGCTGCCGCAAAACCAGAAGATTTAATCTTTTGCAACTCTTCCAAAAACACCACCGTGTAAAACAAATCCAAATTCATGCCGCCATAGGCTTCTGGATAAGCAATCCCAAAAAAGCCCATCTCACCAAACTTCTTCCAAATAAAGCGATCAATTGTTCCGGTCTTTTCCCATTGTTCAATATACGGAACAACTTCTACGCGCAAAAAATCACGCAAACTTTCTCTGAACATTTCATGTTCTGCAGTAAAATAATTTGAATTCATATAACTCAGGCTGTCTTTAAATTTTAGAATTCCAAATATAAGGCAATTATTTTTATCTTATCAACAGGAAATCCTTTAATTTTTGACAAATCCTCAGTTTTAATCCCGCCATGCATACTGCGGTAGATCACCATTTCCTTAGCTAAGGCATACCGGAAAAAAGGAAACGCCGCTAGCTCCTTCATCGAAGCCAAATTAAGATTGATTCTCTTTAGGTTAGCCGTTGATTTAATCGCAAAGGAAGCGTTTAATTTTGCAATGACTTCGGGCGATAACCCCCAAACATCTGCCATTTGATCCATGCTTACAAAGGCACCCAACTTCTCTTTTTCCGCCAATATCCGATCTGAAATCTTGTCTCCTATACCATAAACCTTCATCAAATCTTCTTTAGTTGCCGTATTCAAGTCGAGCACTACTACCTTTTCTTCCTTTTTAAATTCCTTGTAGCCAAACGCAACTTTATTGTTCTTATGGGTAACCCAATCGGGGAATTTGAAATAGGGCGCTATCGTTTTAAGTAACGAATCCGACACTCGTGTCACCGCTTGGAATTCAGCGGCAGAATTTACAAACTTATGTTGTCGTCTAAACGCCAACAAGCGATCAATTTCGGCTACAGACATGCCTAATTTATAGCCTTTATAGTCTGAAATAAAATTAGGATTAAAGGGATATAGGGTAACGGTTTGCTTTTGTGCATCCCTCTTCAAACGGTCCAATTCTTGTTGCTGGGACAGCCAAGCCTTTTCGGCGGTACTAACGGCGACAGGCGCACTAAAATCACTAAAATAATAAATACCTTGTAAACCTAGCATCAAGACAAAAAACAAGAGAATCCCTATCCGTTGACTCTTCGAATACTGCAATACCGATGACGCTATGGACGACTTCATTCCCAAACTTTACAAATCAAACACCGAGGTTCGTTTCCCCCGAATCAAATCTTTCAGTTTAATCCAGAAGGCCAAGGTCAGATAAACTCCAAACCCCAAACCAACCGTAACAAACGTAATATAAATGAAAAACAAGCGTACATTAGAGGCACGCATACCTAACTTGTCGGCCAACCGCGAAGAAACGTGAAAACCGTGTTTTTCAAAGAAATATTTTAATTGAAGTATAGGCGACATAAGCTAGGTCTTTAAAAGTTGGATTCCAATAGCACACTGCATACAACGTCTTTGATCGCAATACACTTGCTTCAATTGCAAGAGCGATTGGGTTTCAAAGGCGTCCTTGGTTTTCACCCCAAAAGTAGCAAACTTTTCAACGATGCTGTTCTTTTCAGACACAATAGTTTGCAATAAAACCATTAGTGATTCAGTCACATCCTTACCCAAGCTTTGCGCATACGCAAACTGCAGTGGCACCAAAGTGTTGATCGCTAACAAATCGATAAACGAACTCGAAAATTTCTTTTTCTTGCCAACGCTTGCGCGATCAAATTGATAATGCGTTTGCCAATACGCTGAAACCGAACCCGAAAACAGTTCCGCCAACACCGCTTTAGAACGCACCGCTATCAGGGCGGTAAACAAGTTCTCATGCCGATGGTATAAGGCGGCCAATTGTGCCAATCGTATCGTAGGGAAATTATCAGGCCGGTGTTTAAAAAATGTAACCGGTTCCACAAGAGGCGCAAGCAATTGATACTTCTGCTTGAGGTATGCATACCGTTCTTTCAAATCCCGAACATAGACATCTTCTGCCTCAAGTGGCAACATGCCTGCTTGTCCAAACAACAAAGCTTCAAGGGAAGCCAATTCAAACCGCTCTTTGCGAATCACTGAAAACGGAATGGATTGCGCTACCTTTAAAAACAACGCGCCATTCGTATTCAAACCAAAGTTCTTGGCCAATATATAAAACAGTACCGCCTCCCAATCATTTTCGGTTGAGGATAAAAACTGCTGTATAGGAATCGATTTGCGCTCCAATCGTTCAAAAAACAATCGTTCCATCCAATGACGGAAATAAATCGGATCTATGCCCTTAATTTGCGTTTCACAAAAAATCCAAGACTTAGGGGTCACTAACGACCGGTAGGGATCCAACAAACTTTTAGAAACATAGGGCCGCAATTCCAATACGGGCACCTCTGAATTATCCTTTCGAAATACCGGCACATCATACTCCCACACGACATGCAAGATCACATTGTCGTAGTTCCGATCCTGTTCGTGATGATGCACATACCAATCGGAGGACTTCAGATGAATCTCAACGGTACCCGCCCACAGTTGCGAACCAATGACAAGTTGTGCATTAAAAAAATCCGGACCCGCTTGCTCCAAGTGTTGCCCCACACTAATGATGGTCACCAATTCTCCCGATACCGTTGTTAGGTTGGAAAAGGCAAACTTCTTATATTGCCAAACATAATGGAGAAAATCTTCTTTCACAGTTTTTAAATCAATACACTAAAGTAAGAATTTTACTTTTATAAAAACATATTTTGTAATGAAAAATTTACTTATTTCTTTTCTTTTGCTCGGGACTAGTACTATTTTGGCACAATCCTATAAGATTACTTACCTAAAAAGCTCCAATGGCACACTGCTTGAAAACCAGGACCCCGTGCTGGTTTTTACCAACGCAACCACAACATGGCTCACTTCGGAAGCGATTACCAACCAAAAAGCCCCTTTCCCTTATGAGCAAACCATCGTTGACCATGGCACCAATAGCTATAGCCAAATGGCCGTCTTAAATTCAAAAGCAAACGTAACAACGAAAGACAGCACCGCGATAGGTAAACAATCCTTTGAATTCCTACCAGACACCAAAACGATTCTAGGATACGAATGCAAAAAAGCAAAAACCATCGTAAACTCGAACACCATTGAATTTTGGTATACCGAAAAGCTAAAAGTGAAAGGCTCCCCGAGCCTGCTTGGTCAAAACTTAGGTCTGGTTCTTGAAATGGTTCGGAACGGGAATTTTGTCATCAAAGCAACCAAAGTGGAGAAAACTAAGACGACACCAAACTTAACCACTAGCCAAAAACCAGTGGACGCGCTTACCTATAAAGATTTACTCTGGAAAAGCCGCTTTACAACCCTCACGGTGTTTAAAGACCAAATCATCAACTTCTCGGAAGAATCCAAATCCAACGACAGCATTCTGCGCTTCGCCAATGGAACTATTGCCGTTCGAAAAATAAAGTGCCCTGAAATCAAACTTGGCAGTCAAATCTTCGTTGACGTAACCGAACAATCCAATGGCGATGCCTACGACCGAACAGGATCCTTTTTTATCATCCCTACAGCTAAGGCCACCTCCTTCTTAGACGGACTCAAAAACGGCGTGAAAGCCCTACCGGTATATACCAATGGCAATGGCAAAGAATACCAAGGGGTCATCGCAACTGATGCTTATAATCCTATCGTGGAATTAATGCGCTTCTATACCCCTTTCGGAGTGAAACAATACAACAACCTTCAACTAAAAGATAAAACTTGGGCCGAGAACGTCTTATACCGCCAAGACATCAGCGACCTGCGAACCCTACTTAGCCACCAAGAAGTATATATCGGCATCAACATCGGAAACTATGACAAAGGAGGCCATAAAGTAACGGCCAATATCACCATACACGAAGAGGAAGAATCCAAAGCTATCGCAACACAAGTCGTTCCTTTGTTTTGCACCAACAACGTCATGGAAATGGCCGGACAAGAATATGGCACCATGTTCAACAGCGATAAAGGATTAGAAGTTAGCTTCAAATTAGACAAGCCCTTAAAAAATGTCAAGCTGCGTTACATTACCACAGGCCACGGAGGTTGGGAAAAAGGAGACGAATTTGTACCCAAAAAGAATTCGGTATACCTCGACCAGAAAGAAACATTCAGCTTCACACCTTGGCGCCAAGACTGTGGATCCTACCGCCTATCCAATCCTGCCTCAGGCAATTTCCCCAACGGACTATCGTCTTCAGATTACAGCAGAGCCAACTGGTGCCCCGGTACCGTGACAAACCCCACGCTGATTGATTTAGGCGATTTGGAAGCCGGCACGCACACCCTGCAAATCAAAATCCAACAAGGCGCCCCTGAAGGATCAAGCTTCAGCTCTTGGAACCTATCTGGAGTCTTAATCGGAGAATAAGATTATTGGTACAGCACACAGAAGGAAGACCTGCTTTTTTTCCATTACGTCGTAACGTTTTTGAAGGATCAAAGCACTTGCTACGACCGTCACAAAGAGTGCGCGCCAACCTTTATGCCTACTGGCTTGAAAAATCACCATGGTCTTTTGTTAAAATCACCATGGTCTTTTCATTAAATCACCATGGTGTTTTGCTTGAATCACCATGGTGATTTTGATAACACAATTGGACGCGTGGAACCGTTTAACCGTTTATTTGAAATAAACAAACACTTTTGTTTAAACGAGGACATGCCTACTCTTCCAATTGGCCTTAAACCTAATAAAAAAGAGCCAAGAAGAAAGATCTACTCTTTTCCTCTCGGCTCTAAACTATCTTGATAAACTAATTTTCTTTAGAAAAGTCTATCATTTATTTGTCTATTATCTATTCATCTATTATCTAGCTTATAGCCCTACTTTATAGAACTAATAATATCGTGTTTCGTAATAATATGATGCTTCCCATTACCTAAATCAACCAATACGGCCTGATTGTCCTTTGTAAAGAGTTTTGAAATCTCTTCTATTGGTGCATTTACATTCACCATCGGATAGGGTTTACCCATGATGTCTTTAATGGGCTTATCCGCGATATTCTTGTCTTCTACATAACTTCTAAACAAATCGGTTTCATCCAAACTTCCCACAAATCCGGTCGTATCAATAACTGGGATTTGAGAAATATTGTATTTTTTCATACGCTCGATAGCATGAGACACAAGTTCTTCTGTACGCACAATAACCAAAGGCTTATCCTTGTGATCTTTTATCACGTCTTCCGCCTTTGTGATTTCTTCATCCAAAAAGCCACGTTCACGCATCCAATCGTCATTAAACATTTTACCTACGTAGCGACTTCCGCTATCGTGAAATAAAACAACCACTACGTCTTCTGGTTTAAAATGCGCTTTCAATTGGTGCAATCCTTTGATGCAAGACCCTGCTGAATTCCCCACAAATATCCCTTCTTCTAAAGCGATCTTACGAGTGTACACTGCAGCATCTTTATCTGTAACTTTAGTAAAACCGTCAATCAATGAGAAGTCTACATTCTTAGGCAAGATATCTTCTCCTATCCCTTCTGTGATATACGAGTAGATTTCATTTTCATCAAATATGCCCGTTTCATGGTATTTCTTAAATACCGAACCGTATGTATCAATACCCCATATTTTAATATTCGGATTCTTTTCTTTCAAATACTTCGCAACACCCGAAATAGTTCCTCCTGTTCCAACCCCCACTACAAAGTGTGTCACTTTTCCATCAGTTTGTTCCCAAATTTCGGGACCCGTTTGTTCATAATGCGCGATAGCATTACTTGGATTGTCATACTGATTTACGTACCACGAATTCGGAATCTCCGTTCCTAATCGCTTGGAAACCGAATAATACGAACGAGGATCGGTTGGTTCAACATCGGTTGGACAAACAATTACTTTTGCTCCTACCGCTCTTAGGATATCCATTTTCTCTTTAGACTGCTTATCTGTAATCACGAAAATACATTTGTATCCTTTTACGATTGCCGCCAAAGCCAGTCCCATTCCGGTATTACCCGAAGTCCCTTCAATGATTGTTCCTCCCGGTTTCAAACGTCCATCTGCCTCGGCATCTTCTACCATCTTCAAAGCCATACGGTCTTTCACGGAGTTCCCTGGATTAAAGGTTTCTACCTTAGCCAAAACCAAAGCATCAATCCCCTCAACCACTTTATTAAGCTGAACCAAAGGTGTATTCCCTATAGTTCCCAATATATTTTTTGCGTATTTCATTACTGTTTCCTTTTTATTTTTGAAGTCATGCCATCGCACGCGAAGGCAAAGGTATAGAATATAAAAATGTTTTCAAAGCAACACAAAACAACCCAAGAAAAGTCTTTGAGTCTATCCTCTATTAGTCTATTATCGATCTAATTACTTACTGAAAGAAATTCCAAACCAATCCAAAGCGAATCATAAAATCGCGGTAGGGATAATTAGGCGCGGTGTAAAACGTATTGCCCGACATTTTAGAATTAAAATGTTCGGCTTTTAAAAAGATGCGCGTTTGACGAATACGGGCATTTACAAAGAAATCCACCATTGGGAAAGCCCCAACCTTCTTATCGCTTTGCACAAACGACTCTGCCAACACTGGATTGTAATCGTTCACGTAAAACTTAGTAAAATAGTTAACGGTAAATCCGGTTTGCAAATACAGGGCTTTTTTGAAGAAATAATTGGTAAAGTATAATGAGTTTCTGGTCACAATCTTTGGCACATTGAGTACGGCGTCCTTTTGATCCACCTCCTGGTATAAAATTGTATTGTCTAAAGCGAGCTTCCACCATTTGAATTCACGCCCCACTTTAACCGACAAATAGTTGATGGTTTTCTCGTATTGCTTCGGACTGATTAATTGTTGCTTAGAATCGGCCGCAGCATCATTGCTGAAATACAGATGATCATCTAGGGAGGTAATTTGCAACGATGCGTCAAACCATTGGGTCGCAGCAGTTGCTTCTATATTTTTGATTTTTTCGTTTTTGAAGGTGTTGTGCCAATTGTAAGCCACAAAATTACTTTGGTACAAATTGTATAAATGATCGGGGATTTTATTCATCATTTGGTACTGCAACACAAACGAATTCTTGTCATTTAGCGTATACTTTACTTGGGCATCAAAATTAGACAACGACTGATTTGAGGTAGAATTAGAATACAAAAACGTACCATTCCATTTGTTCTTGCGGTATTCATATTGCCCGCCTACCGTTTGGATTTTATCATTTAGCGAACTAGGCACTACCCCTGCATTTAAAATTAAGATCTTGTTGTAATAATAGTTGTAACGGAAATCTTCCATGAAAAACTGGAATTTCCCCAACAAGGCATTTTCATACAATGCACCCACCTTATTGTACATTCGGTTATAACGTGTTTGATCATCTACATTACTTAACACATACGAAGTTCCAAAACGGTATACTGTTTCAGTACCTACCGCAGAAGCAACCGTTGGTTGTTTATATTCAAAAAACCGATTCTCGTAATTAAATTGATGCGCAAGGTATAAGTTATTATTTCCTGCTGTGGGATTGATTCGAAAGTGCTGGTCTACAAAAAAGCGCTTCCCTTTCATAAACGATTTAGCATCCTTTAAAAACACTTCCAAACGAGCTCGGTTTTGATAAGCAGGATCTTCACTTTCAAAATTCTCTATGGTCGTAATACCGCCATTTTCACCATTCAAGAAATCCTGTCCTGTGAAATGCAAATTCATACGGTACCGCATGCCCTTGGTGTTATAACTGGATGTGAATCTAAAATTACCTGTACTTGACAATTGATTGATGTACTTTCCTAACGAACGTAGACCTTTAAAGGCAACCGACATATTAAAGCGTTCTGAAGTGTTTAACGTAACAAAAGCATCAATAGATTGCCCTTGCTCCATTACGGTCTTAAAATAAAGCTCAGTAACCGGAGTCGCAACGGAATAGTACTTAATGTCATTTACTCCCATATAATTGAACTGTTTGCCGGAAAACCCGATAGATGGAAAAGGCGAATAGCTCTTTATTCCGTAATCTAAGACGGTATAGGTCTGCCCTTCATTAGCAAAAGGCAATAAACCAAAAATATCTTTCCGCAAATAATTATAGGCGTACTCCTTTTTTATCGTTAATGAGGTGTCGATATAGGTAGTATCTCTTTGAAGGGTAATACTACGGTATTGATCAAAAGTCCCCTTTTTTACTTCTTTTCCCTTCTCACCTTTTGTAGCCGCGGGATCCTCAGTCCTAGAACCGCCTCCACCCATTTGCAATACCCTCTCTTGCGAAAAAACCGTAACGGAAAAAAAGAATAAACTATAGACAAAAAAATTTCTCATTACATATTGTATACGGAACAAATGTAATGAGAAATTAAGGACCATAAAACGATATAAAACCAAAAGATTATTTTTTCACAATCTTTTGTACAAAACTTCCTTTTTCCGTTGTTATGTTTAAAAGGTAAACACCATTCACCAAGGAATACGTGCTAAGGTCTAGTGTGGTTTGATTCGAAACCGTACCAGAAGTCATTAATCTTCCTTGTACATCAAACAAGGCATAACCCTTCATTGCATCTGAACAAATAACGTGCAATTCATCTCCAACTGGGTTAGGATATACTGATAGCGCCGAAGTAGCAAAATCTGGTGTAGCTAGTACTTGTTGATCAAATCCAGTAACCACCAAACTGTAATCTTGAGATCCGCCTACCAAAGTACCTTTGTGCGTTACTTGGATGGTATAGATACCGGCAGCATTATCTACTTCTACTTTCTCGACATTATCCACGATGTTATCTCCTTTAATGGCAGGTGATGTTAAGTTAGCCAAATCCAATTTCCAAGGAAAATAAACCTCTGTATCTTTCGTGATTCGGATATCCAAATCATTGATCAAAACAGGATCTGGTGAATTTAACTGACTATTCTTAGCAGTCGCAGGTTTATCAGTCCAACAAATAGTGGCTTTCAAAGTCTTTGGATTGTTTACCGCTACTTGAATCGTGTACGTTCCATTCTGCGCTAAATTTGCTTCTGTAATGACTGCTGTTGGCGCACTACTATTAGCACCTGTTATAGCTACCGCAGCCTCGCGTGTATTTAAAAACCCATAACCAAAATAAGGATCTGGACCTACGTTAGCAGGATCATCCAATACTGTGTTACAAACTAATCCTTTCAGTGTAGCCGCTTTCATGTAAGAAGCATGCAAGTTATTGTAATGTTGTTGCAGTAATATTAACGAACCAGCCACACTTGGCGATGCCATTGAGGTCCCTGTCAAAGTATCATAACTGGTAGTTGATGCATTACTTGTAGAATACAAGTTTGTTCCATCGGCAGCGATATCTGGTTTAATTCTACCATCATCGGACGGGCCTTGACTACTAGAATTATTAATAGCTAATGAATTAATAGCCCCCGAAACTGTATTAACTAGCGGATTAGCGTTGGCAATAACTAAATTGTTTTTACAGTTTTTATTTCCTGTCAACTTATCTAAGCCCGAACCTAAACCATTTGGATAACTATCTCCTCCCGAGTTTCCGGCCGAAGCTACCATTAGGTAATAAGGTAAATCATAGGCAATTTGATCCCATTGATTAGCATCTGTATTGTAGCAGCCCATATACCAATCCGGCACATTTTGACTTCCATCATCTGCAATGATAGGAACTCCATAAGAGTGATTAGAGATCAACAACCCGTTAGTAGCAGCCTCATTTATTACCTCGCTCTTATCATTAGTCCAATCATAGGAAGCCACATTACACTGATATGCCATTCCTTTCGCGCTAGTAGCAACACCTTTGGCACAGATAGTTCCTGTAACATGCGTTGAATGCAGTTCAGTAGCAGGTGAAGGAGCTGCCGTATCAGGCGTAGTAACTCTCGAAACCGAATTTGTAATAAACTCCACATGCGTTTTTAACGCCCATCCACTGTCCCATACACCAACTTTCATGCCTGCACCAGTTAAACTCAAACCTAAATTACCACCTGGATATAAAGTATTTGTTTTAGCAGCCAAAGCACTTAACCTATTGTCTGTAGTCTGATAAACGGGTTTCCCATCGATCACATCATACAATAAATACTTATTACCCTCTACATAAAACTCTTTCTTCTCCGAAACATGCGCGTCTAAATACGCTTGTATCTTCTCTTGACGGGAAGCTTCAAAATTTGAAACAACCTCCTTCAAGTTGTTTATATCTGTAACGCTGTAATTTTTTTTAATGGCATCAATCTCAGCTTGGCTTTGAGCAAAACCTGAGACCGAAGCAAGTAAAAAAACAATAAATGCTCTTTTCATATAAGTAGTGATTTAACGATAACTCTTTAATTTTTTTATAAAAATAGAAAAAAAGAAGCAAAACAATAGTTAATAAAAATAAAAAAAACCGAAACATTATGTTTCGGTTCTTTTTATATAAAGAAGTATACTACTAATTAATAGTAAAAGTAGTTTCTTGAATACCACCAAAATCACCTTCACCTGAAGCTAATACTGTTTCACCAAGAGTCAAAGCATATTTACCTTGAACCGATGCACTTGTATACATACCGTCACCATAGAAATCATAAATAGCAAAGGTATAGTCTCCAGCAGCTAAACAAAAACTAGTTTTGAAAGTACTTTTGTCAGCAAAGAATTCAGCATATCCCGTACCTGGATCTCCAATGATATTTCCAGAAGCATCAAAACCTCCTGAATCAATCATATTCATAGAAGAATCAAATAATGCCCAAGCAGTTTCTTCTGGGTAATTATCAAAAGTAATGCTCAATTTAACTTTACTTAACCCTGTTTCACAAACACGGTCAATGTTAAAAGTTACTTTATTTGAAGTTACAACATTAGTAAAACCAGCAACATCTAACGTGTAATTAGAAAGCGCATAATCAACACCCTCTACTGGCTCCAAACCAACTACAAGTATCTTACCACCACCTAAATTTGTACCGGTAATTTCAGTTGTGAATACACCAACTCTTTCTCCTGCTGGAATAGTAACCGTTGCAGGCACATTAAAATACGCAGCATCATGAGTAGTAGTTGCATCAACAAATAAATTAAACGTTCGATCAACGCTAGAAACATCAGTGGCAACAACTTTCGTATCTACTGTAACCGTTTGATCTATAAGAACTCCAACGTATTTTGAAGATTCGATGCCAACATAGTTTTTCAAAGAACTACTAGTAGCAACCTCTTTTTCACAACTAACAAACACCAACGCAAGCACTAGGCATGCCGTGTAAAAAAAGTTAGACTTAATAAATTTCATAATTTAATATTTTTCTAATTAATAATTAATTTTGAGTAGTAATACTTGAATTATTGTTTAATTCTAACGCAGGGATCTGAAAAGACATTTCATCAATACTATACAAGAACGATTGATTTGCACGGAAAACGTGATTTGTTCCTCTTGTTACTGTTGCTTGATTACGTTTCAAAGCAAGATAAGATT
Source organism: Bacteroidota bacterium (assembly GCA_046051865.1). Taxonomy (GTDB): domain Bacteria; phylum Bacteroidota; class Bacteroidia; order Flavobacteriales; family Flavobacteriaceae; genus Flavobacterium. The sequence goes on from JBJONL010000043.1 coordinate 28,114, forward strand.
TACCTTCACCCCACATCTCAATTCTCGTCTGTTTGTATATAGCATTTATTAAATCTTGCCCACTTAAAGCATCTACATAAGCATCTGCTGCTGCTGCACCACCACTTAAACGAATAGCAAGTAAATCTCTCAATCGATCTTTAGCAGTAGCCTCATCTCCTGTTTTAGCAGACGCTTCAGCACTTAACAAATAAAACTCCTCTATACGCATAAAGATATAGTCTGTAGTAATAATTTGTTGCCCTCCTCCAGTTCTACCCGGATCAAAAAACTTGTTAATAGGCATACGGGCTGTAGTCCCTGTAGTACCAAATTGACTTCTTCTTACATCTGTGCTAGGAATACTTGCATATAGAAGATCGTCAATTGACTTTCTATCTCCAGCAAAAGCATAACTATAGGTATAATAGTCTATTTGACCCCACCAGTTAATTAATTGTTGACCCATATCAGTAGTAATATCATAACCCCACATCCATGAAGCAGTATTTACATCATTAAATCCAGAACCAGCTCCTGGAAAAGCAAGTTGATTTTTGGTGGTTAAAGGATAACCACTATTACTAACAATATCATCAGCTACTACTTTAGCATCAGTATAATTACCCATGGCTGCATAAGTATACGCCAACAAACCTTTAGCAACATTTTGGTCGATTCTATCCTTACTAGGTCTTGAAAACCCTTCCAACAAAGTAATTGCATTATTCAAATCACTAACAATTAAACCATAAATTTGAGAAGCTGGCACTTTTGCAACATTCGTGGTGTAACCATCATAGTAAGGCAAAATCGGTTGTGCAGGATCATAACTTCTTTGGAAAATTTGAGCCAAATAAAAATAAGCATATGCTCTGTAAGCCTTAGCTTGACCAAGAGAAACTCGAGCTGATGCAGAAACTGGATTAGCTTCGTTACCTCCAAGATTTTGAATTACGTTGTTTGCTATATTAATAATCTTATAATAATATTGCCACATAATTCTATTCTCTGTACGAGTATAGTCAATAGTTGAAACCAAGTTGGCGGTATTTTGATACCAACCATAAGTATTTGCTGATAAAGCCATGTCGCCAGACAACAAATCTAACCAGATATCAACACCCTTCTGACCGAAATCATAATGCGCACCACTAACTACTCCCTGATCTTGAACCATAAAACTTCCAATACCATTAAGTGTACCTTCAATTAATGCAGGATTAACATCTGCATAATTTGCAAAATCCTCGTTCGTAAGAACACTTGTATTTCTTTCAGGATCTAAAAAGTCCTTACTACAACCTGCAAAAAGCAGGGAAGCAGTTAAAACCGAATAAATTAAACTTTTTTTCATATTATTTTTTTTTTAAAATTCAATTTTTGCACCAAAACTAAACGTAGTCATTGGCATATAAATTCCAGAATTAGAAGAACCAATCAAAGTAGTTGGGTTTAATCCTTTTCTAGCACTAAACATAAGTAAATTGTCACCAGACACATAAACATTAAATTTAGATATCATCAATTTTTGAGTAAATTTCTCAGGAATAGTATATCCAACTTTCATGTTGTTTAATGACAAATAATCTGCTTTAGTCAAGAAACGAGTAGAGGTTGAATTAAAATTCACATCAGTGCTTAAACCAGAAGTTAGTCTCGGAACATCTGTAACATCCCCAGGCTGTTGCCAAGCATTTAACATATCTTTATGCCAGTTGTTAGTACCAATTAAATCACCACTATCCATTAATTGAGCATAACCATTATCATAAACATAACCGCCAATACTGTAACCAAATTGAGTAGTTAAATCAAATCCTTTGTATTCTGCATCAAGACGGAACGAACCTCTAACCGCAGGAATAGCTGACTTACCAACATATTTTTGAGTAGCTTGCGAATAGTTTGATGTTGTAGTTTTTTGAATATTTGCATCAGGATTATCCGCTAAATAAAGTGTCATACTATTAATTGGCTGATCACCAGTGTCGTACAATCCATTACTATTAACGTCATTGTAATACATATTCCACAATCCTGCTCCGTTTGAAGGATCAACTCCAGCCCACTCTCTCATATACCAATCATATAACGAATGACCTTGTGAATATTGGCCATCCAAAACTCTTACTTTACCATCAAATGGATTTTTAGGCATTTGAGTGATTTCATTTTTCAATAACTCTCCGTTTACACCTAAAGTCAATTTAAAATCATCAGCCGTTTTACCTTTTAATACATGAGCAGCAATGTCAAATTCTAAACCGCTATTACGCAATTGACCATCATTAATTTCAATGGTAGTAAATCCACTTGAAGGCGGTAACGTTTGATTAAAGAATAAATTGTCTGTATTTTTTACATAGTAGTCTAAGTTAACATCCAAAGTGTTATTGAATAATGAACTTTCAATACCAATTTGCGCAATCTTAGATGTTTCCCATGTTAAATCAGGATTAGCAAGGGTAGAACTTTGTGTAAATGAATAATCTCCATTTGGCGTTTGATTAATAGACGACAACTGCCATCCATATTGTAAACTTGTTCCTTGATCTCCAATTACACCGTAACTAGCTTTCAATTTTAAATAGTTTACAAAGTCTAATTTAGACATGAAATCTTCTTTAGACATAATCCATCCTAAACCAATAGAACCGAATGTTCCCCATTTATTGTTAAGGAAACGAGAAGATCCATCACGTCTAACGGAAGCCGTTAAATAATATTTTTTTGCATAATCATAATTGAACTGAGAAAAGTAACTTTCTAAAGTATACGATTGAGAATAAGAAGTAGCTCTTCCGTATGGCTCAGTATATTGTGCCAAATCTAAAGTATTTGGTAAAATCGCATGCTGTGCTGCAGCATTGAAATCTTTAAATCTCCACTCTGTAGATTCATGAGCCAAAAATGCCTCAAAACTATGCTTACCAAATGATTTGCTGTAACGCAATAATTGTAAGAAGTTTTGATTAGTAGTGGTACTTACATCTTTAGACAAAAACCCATAAGCAGTTCTAAATCCACCATAATACGGATTATTTCTAGTAGCTCCATCGTAGTTTTGATATTGTCCACTATAACGATTTTCAAAAGTTAAGTCTTTAGTAATATCAATGTTAACATTAAAATTACCTAATAAAGTAGTTCCTAAAGTCTGCGACAAATCATAATGAGCATCTGCTATAGCATTGGTACTATTCCACGCTCTTCTAACATAATCAATATCAACTCCGGCAGGGGTAGTATAAACTGAACCATAATCATATTGAGAACCTCCAAATATTGGATCAGCAATTAACTCTCCATCTTCGCCTCTTAAATAAACATCATAAATGGCTGGTGTCGAATTGGTTAAAGCAAAAATATTTCCAGAAGACCCTGATGAACCTTCATCACTTGATGAATTAGTATATTTCGAACCAGTGTAAGCTATATTACCAGCAATTTTTATCCAATCTTTTGGTTTGTTTTCTAAATTAATACGAGTTGTATAACGAGTATAGTTGGATTTAATAGTATACCCTTGATCATTCAAATAACCAAAAGACAAGGCGTAACGCGTTTTGTCATTTCCACCACTAAATTGTACGTTAGACTCACTTCTGTACCCGGTACCGAAAGCAGCATCAGACCAACTTGTCGGATTGTATTTTCTAGTTACTCCACTTGCAATTTTTCCAGTAGTTGGATCAATCAATGAAGTACCAGGAGTATTCCATATATTATAATGATAATTAATACCTTCACCACCTGAATTAGTCGGCGTATTATATAAATTAGCATTGGCATAAGCTGTAGGATTCGCTTCTCCTAATAATACAGCTTTGCTGCGTAATGAAGACCATGCTGTTTCTATATATTGCTCAGGAGATCTCATAGCATCGTATTGAGGCAACATCAAGCTGTTCACACTAGTTTTGAAGTCAACCGTCATTACACTTTTACCATTTTTACCTTGTTTTGTAGTAATCAAGATTACTCCATTAGCACCTCTAGATCCGTAGATAGAAGTAGCCGCAGCATCTTTCAAAACCGTCATAGACTCGATATCAGCAGGGTTAATAGAAGACACATCACTAGTATATGGCGCACCATCTACTACATATAATGGATCTCTATTTCCGTTCACAGAACCAAATCCACGGATCCGAATAGTAGCATCACTACCTGGCGCTCCTGATCCTGAAACTACATTCACCCCAGCGATCTCACCACGTAATGCTTGAGACACGTTAGATACTGTTTTCGCATTAACATTTTCAATGTTAACTTTAGCAGCAGTACCTGTAAAACGCTCTTTTGTAGTAGTACCGTAACCAACAACTACCACTTCATCAAGAAGCATACCTTCAGCCAACACTACGTTGTAACTGTTAGCAGTACCTACTTTAATTGTTTTAGCATCGTACCCTGTAAAAGAAAACTCTAAAACATCTCCTTGCTTAACTTTGATAGCGTATTTACCATCAAAATCTGTTTGTGTTCCTGTTTTTGTTCCTTTAACATTAACATTCGCACCAGGAAGCGGTCCAGATTTATCTGAAACAACACCTGTAACAGTTTTCTCTTGTGCAAACGAAAACTGCATTGTAAACGCCAATAATAGCGTAAAAATCCATTTGAACTTCGATCTCATATTAATTTTATTTGAGTTAGTTATTCTGCAAACTTCTTAATAATTTCTTAATTAACCAAATATTAACACCTAATAATAAACTTTTAAATCTGTTAAATTTTGCCTAAGTAACTCTCAATACTTATTCAATGATGGAATTATCCGCATTAGGTTGCGCCATAATTTGTATTTTTATCAAAATTATTTAAATGTTAACCTTAAAATATTCAAATTTCACTTGGGAAGCTGGTACCGATGAAGCCGGCAGAGGGTGCCTAGCCGGTCCCGTAACCGCGGCAGCCGTTATTTTGCCTGATAATTTCAAACTTGAAGTACTGAATGACTCCAAACAGCTCTCCGAAAAAACAAGAGAAAAACTAAAACCTCTTATAGAAGAGCAAGCAGTGTCATTCGCGATCACACACCTCGAACCCAAAATCATTGACGAAATAAACATCCTAAACGCTTCCATCAGAGCCATGCAGCTTTGTATTGGGCAACTCAAACCAACCCCCGAATACATCATAGTAGATGGTAACCGCTTTAAACCCTTAAACAACATCCCCTACACAACTATTGTAAAAGGTGACGGAAAATACCTAAGCATTGCCGCAGCATCAGTCCTAGCCAAAACCTACCGAGACGAATACATGGACATAATCCACGAAGAATTCCCCATGTACAACTGGAAAAAAAATAAAGGATACCCCACAGCAGAACACCGCGAAGCAATTAAAAAATACGGACCTTGCAAATACCACCGCATGTCCTTTCGCTTACTACCCGAACAATTAAAATTAGAATTTTAATTACAACGGTAACGTTTCCTTAACGATAAGTTCAGCTTCAAATAACAATGCAAAATGCTTGATAATTTTGGCCTTAATAGCTGCCTCCTCGACCGCTTGTCCCAACTCAACATGCATCGATGTAACCGCCTTGCCCCTAATTCCACAAGGAATAATGTTATCAAAATAACCCAAATCCGCATTGACATTCAAAGCAAAACCGTGCATGGTGACCCACCGACTAGCACGAACCCCCATAGCACAAATTTTCCGAGCAAAAGGCGTACCTACATCCAACCAAACACCAGTCTCTCCCTCACTGCGAGTCCCCTGCAATCCATATTCCGCCAAAGTCAAAATAATAACCTCCTCCAAAAAACGCAAATACTTATGGATGTCGGTAAAGAAATTTTCTAAATCAAAAATAGGATATCCCACAAGCTGCCCAGGCCCATGATAGGTAATATCACCACCCCGATTAATCTTATAAAATGTAGCACCCTTAGCAGCCAACTGTTTTTCACTCAACAATAAATTTGACAAATCCCCACTTTTCCCCAAAGTATAAACATGGGGATGCTCTACAAACAAAAAATAATTCGGCGTAACTAAGGATTCATCATGGCGCTTCGCTAGCTTAATAGCAACAATCTCCTGAAAAAGTTCTTCCTGATAATCCCAAGTAGCTTTGTAATCTTTACGCCCTAAATCCTCTAAGTGTATCTGTTTGTTCATCATCTTTTTGCAAAAGGCAAAGTTACAAATATTAATCGGAGCCCCAATTCCTTCTTTCCTATTATAGTGCAACCACAATCTACGAACAACCGACTGATGGAGCGCAGCGCAATAAACCGCTCCCCAAAATCCAAACAAGCGAATTACGTTTTCCGCAAAAAATGAAGCACTCTATAAATCGCCGCACTCCCCTGCATTCAATACCGAAGACCAAAATGACCTTTAAACCATTCCCTTCCTATTATGACACGCGTATTTTTTTCAAATCGTCTACGGAGTTCATTTTTAAATTATCCTTATCTTTGCACGCTTAAATACAACAACCTATGCAACTTTCCGAACAAGAAATCATCCGAAGAGAGAAACTAAGCGCCCTAAGAGCGTTAGGAATCAACCCTTATCCAGCCAATTTATTTCCGGTAAACCATACCTCCAAACAGGTTAAGGACAACTTCGAAGAAGGAAAGCACATAATAGTAGCTGGCCGCTTAATGAGTGTGCGTGACCAAGGAAAAGCTTCCTTTGCCGAACTACAGGACAGCGAAGGCCGTATCCAACTATATTTCAATCGCGACGTAATCTGTCCCGAAGAAGATAAAACCCTATACAATCAGGTTTTCAAAAAACTAACCGACCTAGGAGACTTCATCGGAATAGATGGAGAATTGTTTACTACACAAGTCGGCGCTAAATGCATCCGCGTAAACCACTTTACGTTCCTAAGCAAAACCCTGCGCCCGCTTCCACTACCGAAAGTAGACGAAGAAGGCAAAGTATACGATGCCTTCAACGATGCCGAATTACGTTACCGTATGCGTTACGTAGATTTAGTAGTCAACCCACACGTGAAAGAGGTGTTTATCAAAAGAACCAAACTCTTCACCGCCATGCGTAACTTCTTCAACACCGCTGGATATATGGAAGTAGAAACTCCCGTATTACAATCCATCGCGGGGGGAGCTGCTGCACGCCCATTCATCACGCATCACAACAGCCTAGACATTCCGCTCTACATGCGTATCGCCAACGAGCTTTACCTAAAAAGATTAATCGTAGGGGGCTTTGACGGGGTATACGAATTCTCCAAAAACTTCCGAAACGAAGGAATGGACCGTACCCACAACCCGGAATTCACCGCGATGGAAATCTATGTAGCCTACAAAGACTACAACTGGATGATGGAATTCACAGAAAACTTATTGGAATATTGTGCCAAAGAAGTAAACGGAACTACCGAAACTACGTTTGGTGAACACCAAGTCAACTTCAAAGCACCATACGCCCGAGTAACCATGACCGATGCCATCAAACAATTTACAGGTTTTGACATCGCTGGAAAAAGTGAAAGCGAACTATTCGTTGCCGCAAAAAGCATGGGAATCGAAGTAGACGAAACCATGGGTAAAGGAAAACTAATCGACGAAATATTCGGGGCAAAATGCGAAGGCAATTTCATCCAACCTACCTTCATCACCGATTACCCAAAAGAAATGTCGCCGCTTTGTAAAGAACACAGAGACAACCCTGAATTAACGGAACGTTTCGAATTAATGGTCTGCGGTAAAGAAGTCGCCAACGCCTACTCCGAATTAAACGACCCTATCGACCAAAGAGAACGTTTCGAAGCCCAATTAAAACTAGCAGAACGCGGTGATGACGAAGCGACGCAATTCATCGATAACGACTTCCTAAGAGCGTTAGAATATGGAATGCCACCAACTTCCGGACTAGGAATCGGAATGGACCGCTTAATCATGTTCCTAACCAATAACGCCTCGATCCAAGAAGTATTATTCTTCCCTCAAATGAGACCGGAGAAAAAACAAATCGAACTCACCGAAGACGAAAAGGTAATCATTAGTTTTCTAAAAGCCGAAAACAACCAAAGCCTAACCACTTTAAAAGACAAAGCTCAATTAAGCGGCAAGAAATGGGATGCCGCCATGAAAGGATTAGCAAAACACGGCCTAACCAAAGTACTAGTAGAAGGCGACAACAAAACTGTCGTTCTAAACTAAACATAAAAAAGGAACTCAATCGAGTTCCTTTTTTATTTAGGCCGCTATCAAATGGCCCTGATGATTCCAATTCTAAATCGAACACCAAACTCATTTTGCAACCCATTCATCTGACTTAAAACAGGAAAAGAAAATGTAATTGGAAAAGCCCATTTCTTATAAGACATATTGGTACCCAAATTAGCCAACCCTAAATAATGTCCTGAATCATCGTCCACTACACCATCTTCCTTTAGCTTATCTAACCATTCACCACTATACCCCGCAAAAACACTCCATCCAAAATTAGCAACCGACTTGGTCGCTACTCCGCTCGTGTTAGCATCCGTCGCACAGATACTAGAAGCACCCTTTATACGATAAGACAGTGAAAGATTCTGCACTGATAAACTACCATAATAATTCTGCTGGAAACCCCGCGTAGTATGCTTGTAAAGAAGATTTCCACTCAAAGTATAATCATTCCATCGCTTAGAAAACAAAAACCCAGCCATGGGATCATAAGAACCTGAACCCACGATCACAGTCGTATTGTCAAAAGCCGAGCTTTTTTGAACTCCGGTCGGCAATTCAATCCCTCCCTGTAAAGCGAAATTAAAATCGTTCTTTTCATAAACAGTATAGGTTCCCAATAGGATTAAATCTCCCAATCCACTATCGGAACCACTTGCAGTATTCAAACTAACATAGGGCAATAAGGCCGAAACCGTAAAATTCTCAGCAATCCCATAACGAAAACCAACCGAATTAATCAACATACTTGTTAATAATTTCTCATCTTCCTCTGGCGCCGAACCATCCTTAATTGTTCTGTAATCAGCATACAATTCCACCACAGCCTTTCTTTTGGACAAGGTCAATAATCCATTGTTATACTCTCCATTGGACGAACCAATCCCAGCCCCTGCGCAACACGCACATTGACTATAAGTTGGTACTGATGCACACAGCAATACAATACCAAATATCATTTTTCTCATTTGCTTAAAATCTTAAATAATAATTGTTAAAAATAAGGCACAAAACAAAGGGTATCCGTTTAAAAAACAGCACCGTTGTACCAAAAAAACCGATAAAATTTAAGCGAAACAAGGTGGATGAAACACCGATGAACTTGGTATAGAAGTATACAAGTTGGAATAATGCCCTACTTTATTTCTAGAATTTTCCAGCAAAAATGTTAAGGAAAAGTACTTGGTAATAACCTCACAATACAAGGTCTCCGTCTCTTGCTTTATTATACCCTTCTTATCCGAATTCAAAGGCTTATCCGTTTCTGACGACTTAGCCAATTCTTTCATCAAATGACATTTACCATTACAACGCATAGTAGGCTTTTCCTTATTAACACAAAGCACTTTAGAAATATAATCATAATTAACTATATAGTCCACCACCGGAAACACCGGTTTTAGAAATACAATTAATGCGATAATTACAATTACTTTTTTCAACTACTACTTAGCTTTTAGGATAAGCTTTTGACGTACAATTCACCAATTTCTTGCGAATGAACTAATATGTTGCAAATTTAGGGCAACACCTTATACTATCTAAAGTTTTACTGTTAAATTTTACCTATTTTAAGAAACAACTCGCCCCACGACAAACAACACTTTTTAGACCCTCAAATTTGACAATCTTAGCGCTTTGAATTACAACAAACTTCCGGGCATGAACAAACTAAAACCGATTCAAACTAATCTCATACCCGCTATGGGATTAGCTTATACGATTTAGCACCACCCGAATTAACCAAAAAAGAAATAGCTTTGGTTATTTCCCTCACGGATCATGGATTAATACAAAAATAATTACCCGCAACAAAAAAACTCCCCTTACTTGAATAAAGAAGTTTTCTAAAACAAAAATGATTCAACACAGCTCCTGAACAAACAAAATGCACCGCACTACAACCCTCTGGCATATCTTCCGAAACGAATTAAAAACACATGTGGATTAGTAACAAAATGAAATAAATGCAAGCACCACAGCTCTTATTGCACACCAAAATAAAGACGGAAGTGAATTAAAAAAAACTTAGCAGGAGTTACGCAGCGCGATAACAACTCTTGAAATCATCAAACTTAAAGCTCCCTAATCGAACCAATTGAGTGTTAAAATTTTGTTAACCATTAAACCTTTTGCAATCAACTTTGTCTAATTGCAATATAATCTTAAAAACAAAGACAAATGAAAAAAGTATTTTTAGCCATCGTATTGGTACTCGGATTGACAACATTCGCACAAGAAAAAGAAGGGAAAAAAGGGAATAGAGAAAAACTAACTCCTGAACAAAGAGTTGATCTTCAAGTAAAAAGAATGACAAAAGATTTAGACTTAAATGAAAAACAAGTTGCCGAATTAAGAACCCTCGTTACGAAGCAAGAAGAAAAGAGAGAAGCTAAACGTGCCGAAATAAAAGAGAAAAGGGATAAGAATGCAGCAAAAAGAGAAGAAGTAAAAGCAGCAATGGAAAAAGAAAGAGCTGAAAGTGACGCTGAAATGAAAAAAATCTTAACGCCAGATCAATATTCAAAATGGGTAAAAATCCGTGAAGAAAGAAAAGCAACCCTAAAAGGAAAGCTAATGGAAAGAAGAGAAGAAAACAGTTTAGAAAAGGGTACTGAACCTGCAAAGAAATAATTATTTGAAAATAAATTTTGAAAAGAAATAAAAACAACTTAGTTTTGAGGATATTATTTCACTTAAACAACATCCAAATGAAAAAATTAATTGCTGCATTAACTTTATTGTTAGCGTTTACTATTAATGCAAATGCTCAAGACAAAAAGGCAACTACTTCTCATGATTTAGCTCAAAAAGACGCTATAGAACTTGCTACTTTTTTAAAATTAGACCAAACTTCAAGTGATAATTTCCTAAGACTTTTTGAGTTGAAGTATAAAACTTTAGAAGATAAAACGTTATCTGACGAAAGAAAAAAATCTTTAGCAAATGCTATCGAAGCTAAAATAAGAGCTACGCTAGATGGTGTTCAAATGGAAAAACTAGAGAAAAACAAAGCGTTATTTACGAAATTGATTAATTAATAAATCAATTGTTTCTATAAACAAAAAGGCCCGCAATAGCGGGCCTTTTTGTTTATAAAGATTGTGCAACCTTGTGGATTGCATTAATCGTATAGTCCAAATCCTCATAGGTCAGTGCATCTGTAATAAACCAAGTTTCATAGGCCGAAGGAGCAATGTATACACCTTCTTGCAATAGGCCGTGAAAAAACTTCTTAAACATAGCATTATCGCCTTTCTTAGCCGTTTGAAAGTCAACTACAGGGGCTGCATCAAAATGCACCGATATCATTGAACCCACCCGGTTAATAGTAAAATCAAGAGTGCATTCCATTAATACTTTCTGAACCCCCTTATGCAAATAGGCTGTTTTCTCCTCTAGACGCGTAAACACCTGCTCATCTTGGTTTAAGGATTCGAGCATTGCTATTCCCGCTGCCATAGCTAAAGGATTACCAGATAAAGTTCCCGCTTGATAAACCGGACCAACAGGCGCCAAATAATTCATTATTGCTGCACTTCCCGCAAAAGCACCAACGGGCAACCCTCCCCCTATTACTTTACCAAAGCAAATAATGTCGGCCTTAATCCCAAACAACTCTTGCGCACCTCCCTTTGCTAATCGAAACCCCGTCATTACTTCATCAAAAATCAACAAGGCATTATGAGCATCACAAAGATCTCTTAAATGGCTCAAAAAGCCTTCTATTGGAGGTATACAACCCATATTACCCGCTACGGGTTCAATAATAATCGCAGCAATTTCATTTGGATTGGATGCAAATAACGTTTTTACGCTCTCCAAATCATTGTAAGTAGCCAATAAAGTATCTTTTGCTGTTCCTTGCGTAACTCCCGGACTGTTAGGGGTACCAAACGTACTAGCACCACTTCCCGCCTGAATTAAAAAAGAATCGGAATGCCCGTGATAACAACCAGCAAACTTGATGATTTTATCCCTTTTCGTATACCCACGAGCTAATCGTATGGCACTCATACAAGCTTCCGTACCTGAATTCACAAAACGAATCTTGTCTATGTTAGGCACCATTGAAATCGCTAATTGAGCTATTTTAGTTTCTAGCTCCGTCGGCATCCCAAAGGAAGTTCCGCTTTTTGCTCTAGCGATAACGGCTTCAACTACCGGCGGATAGGCATGCCCCAAAATCATGGGACCCCAAGAATTAATATAATCGATGTATCGATTATCATCTTCGTCATAGAGGTAAGCGCCTTTGGCACTTTTTGCAAATATGGGCGTTCCACCCACCCCTTTAAAGGCGCGAACTGGAGAATTCACTCCGCCAGGTATTACTTGTTCAGCCTCGGCAAATAGCTGGCTGCTTCTTTGATAAATCATGTAACTATGCTTTAGTATTATATAGACTTACACTTATTTCACTATAATTCTTTGACCAAGTGCCAAGGAATTATCGCTCAAGTTATTTTTCTTTTTTAATTCATCGATACTAATGTTGAACTTTTTAGATATCGAATACAACGTGTCTCCCTTCACAACCGTATACCTCTGGCCATCATCCGAATAAACAATGTCTTTTTTTGCCGTACTTACGACAGGCACAAAGGCCTTACCCAAGACCTCGGCATCATATTTGTTCAATTGGTATTTCTCAATCAAACCAATCAATTTGTCAGGGTATTTTGGATCGGTGGCATAACCCGCTGCTTTCAATCCTCTAGCCCACTCTTTGTAATCATCCTTTTCCAATTGAAATAGAGGCTCATATCTAGGGCGACTGGTTAAAAAGAACGAATGGTCTCTAAAGGACTCACTTGGATCTTGATACTTTCTAAAACATTCGTTTTCTTCATCGTCGGTGTAACTAATACTGGGACCAGTCCATTCTTTATGACATTTTATACCAAAATGATTGTTCGCCTGCACACTCAAAGGTCCTGTTCCGGCACCCGACTCCAATATCGCTTGACCTAAAGTTACACTGGCAGGAATACCTGTTCTACTCATATTGTCCTTTGCAACTTCCTTATATTTCTCGATATAGGCAAGAACCATTTGCGTGGTAACTTTCACCCTAGTCGTTGCTTCCAAAACAACCGTACTGTTTCCCTGACCATCGTTAGAAACCCCTGAAGCCTCACTAGAACTTGACTTTTGAACCACCTCTTGCGGCTTCTTAATTCCAACTGGTCTATAAATGGGCTTTTTTACTCGTTGAACTAAAGGGGGCTGTCCCGCTTTCCTTGGGTCGGGTTTTGACGTTCTGACAACCGATTGATTCGTACTACACGAGGCTACTAAGATCAGTAGCAATAGCAAAATAAGTTTCTTAATCATGTACAATTATTTCAGTTTGTTTTTGGTTTCGTAATTTCAAATTCATTCCAGCAATTCCTTGTAATCCACCCGTATGAATCATGAGCACTTTGGAGTGTTCCGGAATGACTTTTTTTGCAATCAAATCAAGGACGCCGTACACCATTTTTCCAGTGTAAACGGGGTCCAAAGGAACATCATGTTTTACATAAAAGGAATTCATAAAGGCAATCAATTCCGCTGTCGTTTTTCCATAGCCTCCAAAATGATAATCGGTTTGCAAACTCCAGTTGGTCTTGCCAACAAAGCTACGAATATCTTCATGGAGAAAGTCACCCTTTAAAGCCGGAAAACCTAAAATTTGTTGACCATCTTTTGAACAATTTATAAGGCCAGAAAGCGTTCCTCCAGTGCCAACAGCACAACAGATATAGTCAAATTCAACATCCTCTTCCGTTAGTATTTCCGCACACCCTTGAACCGCCAACTTGTTAGTCCCCCCCTCAGGAAGTAAATAAAAATCACCATATTTTACGCTCAAAGCTTCAACAAAGGGTTTACAGTTTTTTTCACGATACGCTTCTCTTGAGATAAAATCAAATACCATTCCAAATTCTTGGGCTTTACACAAAGTAGGATTGGCACTAACCTTAGTAGCCAATTCTTCTCCTCTAATGATTCCTACCGTTTTAAAACCGTTTTCATTTCCAGCAGCCGCTACGGCCAAAATATGATTAGAAAAAGCTCCTCCAAAAGTCAGCAACATATCTTTCTTTTGCCGCTTGGCCTCCTCCAAATTAAACTTTAACTTTCTGAATTTATTGCCCGAATAATAGGGATGCAACAAGTCTTCACGCTTCATATATAAGGTGACATTGGAATGTTCTAAAATAATTTTTTGATTATAACTTTCCAAAAAGAGGCTTTTGGCAAAGGTACAAAACTCAAAAGTTCTTCTTGTAAAAAAGAAGTTGAAATCCGCACAAGAATCTACTTATTTGGAAGTAATCATTACCTTTTGATTCACCTTTTGATTCTCTTTAGCCGTAACCTGAACCAAATAGATCGCCTCACTCAATCCAGCAGTAGAAAAAGAATAATGTTCTGCAACATCTAAGTGGTTCCGATCAAAAAGCAACTTCCCATTTAAGTCAAATAGTTTAACAGAAGCTATTTCGATGCGCTTAGGATTGGAAACCGTCAAAGAATGGGCCGAATTATTTTGGCAAATCACAAAGTCAGATGCCATGGCAGTAGCAGTCGACAATGACGTATTTTTAAATGTGATTTCAAAACGCGTAGTTGTCACTCCAGCCGGCAAAGTGGCTTGAAAAGTGTCATTTTTAATATCATGGTAAACGCCATCTTGGGCATCATAGAGGTAAATCGGCTGACTCTCATCAAAATTCAACACCATGGAAGCATCAAAGGTAAAAGTACCCCCTTCGGCTGATGTAATGCCGATGGGTATTCTTTTGTCAAGATCAAAGGGCAAACCTTGAATCACATAGCGATTGCTATCCAAAACAAAATAAACATCGTTTGGAACACTGTCCTCCACCGGACTTAAAGCATCAATTCCGCGATCCACTTGGTCAGTAGACTCCGCAACAAAGGCTAAGGCCAATTGTGTGGTGTATTGATTGTTTACGGTTGTATTTAAACGGATTTGTGGAATGGCTTCTACAGCACACCCTGCTGAAGGCTCCGCTGTTGATGGAGCACTAAGGCTTGCTGTTTTTTCAAATTGAGAAAAAGTGCCTTCTTTCGCAAAAACGCGGTAAGTATTTTTCAACGTTAATGATCCACCAGAACTTCCTTTTACCATGAAACCTTGCCCAATTGGCGCATATTTTCGTTCAATATTCAATCCTGAAGAAACACCAATCGCATTTAAAGTTCCGTCAATATTGTAGGTGTTAAAAGTTGCCGGAACATAAATCCCATTAGACCCTAACGAAACCGGTGAATAAGCACCATAACCTCCTTGATAAGCCAACAGCATATGAGAATTAACGGTTTTATTTTGCTCCCAGTAGTAAGCCACGCCAGTACAAGCTGCATTAGCAGCATCCAACAAAAAAGCATTAACATGCATGGCCGATGGATACGGATTGCCCGTCAAGGTGTAATTGTTAGCTCCTACATTGACCGTAATGTTACCATCATTAGGCTTGCCCCGAAAATCATAGCGCTGGGCACTTCCTGGATTATTCACAGCTGTTTCCCCCACCGCAGTAGCATCGGCTCCAGCCGACCCTTTCATCGTAAAACCCTGTCCGGCACTAATATCCGTAGTAGCACCCGATTGAAGCCATTGTGCATAGGTTGAGGACGATAAAAACTTCCAAATCCAATACGTGGAAATACCTAAAAAGCCGGGATTTGTTTGCCCATCAGAATCACTCGTAATCATTGTGGCAGGCGTACTTGCCGTCGACGTGGTCGGAACGTTAAGCATCGTAATTCCAAAGTCTTCATTCCCCGAAGCACTCGAAGCATTACCTACTGGCGAACACCAATAATTATACGAAAAGTGGTTTACGGTTCCCTCTTGAAAAACAGAAAGCTTTCCAATACCTTTATTGACCGAAGACCCTGTTGTACCCTGCACTAATTGGCCTTCGTTTCTCAAATACAAAAGACTGTTTGTCCCATTCAATTCCACAGCACCCCCAACATAGACAACAGCACCCTTATTATACAGATAACTGTTGTTACTCACATATAATTGTGCTTCCACACTATACGATAGTAGACCTATTAGAATGAACACCAGCTTTTTCATAGCACTTTAATTTTTTGATAAAAATAATAAATTAACACTCAGTTTGTTAAAAAAATAAAATCGTTAGGTTCCTCTTAGGAGTATACGCTAGGCACAAGGGACAAACTTTCAGTTTTAAAAGTAGCTGCCGCAGAGGTTTTGGGCCGAAACTTATTACGAATTAATTATTTTAATTGGATTAGTAACATTACTAATAAAGTCTTTAAATTTGTAGCTATGAACGACCAAAATACGGAAAATAAATTAATCGAAGGCGAAGACTATTATCTGACGCCCGAAGGCTATAAAGTTTTCACCGAGAAGTTCCATCTCAAACGTGGTTATTGTTGCCGCAGTGGTTGCCGACATTGCCCTTACGGTTTCGACAAAAAAACAAATACCATACGAAAATAGGACGTATCACCCTTATTTCTAAATGCAATAACGCTTTAACGTACAAACATAAAAATGACATTTCAAGAACAATTAACAGAAGGAATTCCA
The DNA here is from genome assembly GCA_046051865.1 of Bacteroidota bacterium. Lineage (GTDB taxonomy): Bacteria > Bacteroidota > Bacteroidia > Flavobacteriales > Flavobacteriaceae > Flavobacterium. The sequence continues at coordinate 44,854 of JBJONL010000043.1, forward strand.
GTGGTATTACCACAACCAAAACCTTATGAAACTGAAATAAACCACGCACCAAAGCGTAAAGAAATACTATCCGAAGAAGAGAAAAAGTTAGCGCTGAAAAATGCTTTACGCTATTTTGAGCCCAAACACCACGCCGAATTGCTTCCGGAGTTTAAAGCCGAATTAGAAACCTATGGCCGTATTTACATGTACCGCCTTCGCCCGGACTACCGCATGTATGCCCGTCCCATTTCTGAATACCAAGGGAACTGCGAGCAAGCCAAAGCAATTATGCTGATGATTCAAAATAATTTGGATTATGCTGTGGCCCAACACCCGCACGAATTAATTACCTATGGCGGCAACGGAGCAGTGTTCCAAAACTGGGCGCAATACCGTCTCACCATGAAATATTTAACCGAAATGACTGAGGAGCAAACCTTAGTCATGTACTCGGGTCACCCGATGGGACTATTCCCTTCCCATAAAGAAGCGCCTAGAGTGGTGGTAACCAATGGTATGGTCATCCCAAATTATTCCAAACCCGATGACTGGGAAAAAATGAATGCCTTAGGAGTCTCGCAATATGGTCAAATGACCGCGGGAAGCTATATGTACATCGGACCCCAAGGAATTGTACACGGCACCACCATCACCGTATTAAACGGATTTAGAAAAATAAAAAAATCACCCACAGGCGGCTTATTTGTTACTTCGGGTCTGGGAGGCATGAGTGGCGCCCAACCCAAAGCAGGAAACATAGCCGGTTGTGTAACGGTATGTGCTGAAGTCAATCCGAAAATCACCCATATTCGTCATTCCCAAGGCTGGATCAACGAAGTAATCGATCACATTGACCAGTTAGTACCTAGAGTAAAGAAAGCCTTAGAAAACAAGGAAGTACTTTCAATAGCCTACCTAGGAAATGTAGTCGATATTTGGGAACGTTTTGACCAAGAAGGCTTACACATCGACTTAGGTTCGGATCAAACATCACTACACAATCCATGGGCTGGAGGCTATTACCCCATGGGCTACACCTTTGAAGAATCGAACGACTTGATGGCCAACAACCCGGCTAAATTTAAAGAGGAAGTTCAAAAAACCTTACGTCGTCATGCAACGGCCATAAATAAACATACCCAAAAAGGAACCTATTTCTTTGATTACGGAAACGCATTTCTATTAGAAGCTTCGAGAGCAGGTGCCGATGTAATGGCAGACAACCATATCGATTTTAAATACCCTAGTTATGTGCAAGACATCATGGGACCTATGTGCTTTGACTATGGTTTCGGACCCTTCCGTTGGGTTTGTGCTTCAGGAGATCCAGAAGACTTAGCCAAAACAGATGCCATTGCTTGCCAAGTCTTAGAAGAAATGATGCAAAATTCGCCTCCAGAAATCCAACAACAAATGGCCGATAACATCCAATGGATTAAAGGTGCGCAAGAAAACAAATTGGTGGTAGGCTCTCAAGCCCGCATCCTTTATGCCGATGCCGAAGGCCGCATCAAAATTGCAGAAGCTTTTAACCAAGCCATAGCCCGTGGCGATATCGGTTATATCATTTTAGGTAGAGACCATCACGATGTGTCAGGTACGGACTCCCCTTACCGAGAAACATCCAACATCTATGATGGCTCGCGCTTTACCGCCGATATGGCCATTCACAATGTCATTGGTGACAGTTTTAGAGGGGCTACTTGGGTTTCCATTCACAATGGTGGCGGTGTAGGCTGGGGCGAAGTGATTAACGGCGGTTTTGGCATGGTTCTTGACGGCTCTAAGGAAGCGTCAAGACGCTTAGAATCAATGCTTTTCTGGGATGTTAATAACGGCATCTCAAGAAGAAGTTGGGCCCGCAATGAAGGTGCTATTTTTGCCATAAAAAGAGCCATGGAGACGCAACCTTTATTGAAAGTGACCATCCCTAATATAGTGGACGAAACCTTGTTATAACTTTAATACCCTTACTTATGAAAAAAGTAGCTTTAATTGCGGTACTATGTTTGCTAGTAGCCGGTTGCAGTAGCGTAAGAGTAAATTCCGATTACGATAAAAAGGTAGATTTTTCAAAATACAAGACCTATGCCTTCTTAAAGGCAGGGATGGACAAAATGGAGGTATCCGATTTAGACAAAAAAAGAATCATGCATTCCATGGAAGAAGTGATGGCAACCAAAGGGTTTACCAAAAGTGACACGCCCGATTTGCTCGTTAATCTATTCACCAAAGAACGCGAACAAGTAGACGTCAATCAGTTCAATGCCGGCTGGGGATATGGCTGGGGCTGGGGCTGGAATCCTTATGTTTGGGGCGGACAAACAGCCATTAACCGCTACATCGAAGGCACCTTATTCATTGACCTAATTGATGCCAAGAAAAAGGAATTGATTTGGCAAGGAGAAGGAGAAGGCACCCTCACCAAAGACACCCATAAAAAAGATGCCATGGTGAAAGAGTTTGTAACCAAAATTCTCGAACAATATCCGCCAAACTCAAAGTAATCTTAAAGCATACCATAGACTACTTTTAGAGTACTGTAGGCTTACTTGCTCGGTAATTGCCCTGATTCTTTTGGCATTGCCCTACCCTACCACGGCACTAAACCCGATACCTTTTTACAACAATGAGGATAAAAAAAATGGTTCATCCCAATAGGTTGTTAGATTACCGTACGGAAAACAATAAATCCCCGTACGGAAAACGAACAATTCCTGTACGGAAAATGATTGTTTTCTGTACAGGAATTGATTTTTATATAGGCACCAAAGGGTTTTAGGGTGCTGATTAGTAATTTTTTGGATACCGAATACTGTGAATTGAAAATACTAATAGGATAGCAATTCCTCCATTTTTGCCCTTACTTTATCCGCATTAGGAATCATCGTGAATTCTAAAGTGCTGTTCAGCGGAATAGCAGGCATGTTTTCAGAACCAATCACCATCACTGGCGCATCTAAATAACGGAAGCATTTTTCTTGTATCAATCCGGCCAAACTTCTAGCAAACGAATTATTTACCGGTTCTTCGGTTACCACTAAACATTTCTTAGCCTTCTTAACCGATTTAATAATAGCCTCCTCATCCAAAGGATATAAGGTTCTCAAATCCACAATCTCTACTTGGCTTTTCATAGCCTCTGAAGCATTTAACGACCAATGTACTCCCATCCCGTAAGTAATCACGGTAAGGGTTTCTTTCGTTTCTTGTTCCCATATTTCCTGAACGACATTGGCTTTTCCAAAGGGCAATATGTAATCGTCACTTGGTTCGTTAACACGTGCCGCCTCAGTCCCTTTAACTTTACTCCAATACAATCCTTTATGTTCCAAAATCACTACAGGATTTGGATCATAATAAGCTGCCTTTAATAAACCTTTCAAATCAGCTCCATTACTAGGATAAGCTATTTTTATCCCACGGATGTTAGTCAACACACTTTCTACGGAGGAAGAATGATAAGGCCCACCGCTTCCATAAGCCCCAATTGGCACTCTTAATATCATACTCACAGGCCATTTACCATTGGACAAATAGGAGGACCGACTCACTTCCGTAAAGAGTTGGTTTAATCCGGGCCAAATATAATCGGCAAACTGTACCTCGACAATGGGCTTTAAGCCTACAGCCGACATACCCACCGTAGAACCTACAATAAAGGCTTCTTGAATAGGGGTATTAAACACGCGATCGTCGCCAAATTTTTGGGCCAAGGTAGCCGCTTCTCTAAATACGCCTCCTAAGCGTCCGCCCACATCTTGTCCGTACAACAAACATTCGGGGTGTTTTTTCATTAATTCTTCTACCGCAAACAAAGCACAATCCACCATGACCACTTTGTCTTCACGCTCAGGATTACGCTCCCCTACCTCTGCTGTAATTGGGGTCGGCGCAAAATCATGGGTAAACAAGTCAGCCGGACTAGGATCTTCCGCTTGCTGGGCTTTCTCAAAATCAGCTTGTACTTTCGCTACCGCCTTGTCTTCTATATTTTTTAGTGCTTCTGCAGTAACTCCCGCATCCAGCAACTGTTTTATCAAAACTGGGTAAGGATCTCTAGCTTGCGCTTCCTCCAAATCATCTCGATACCATTCCATACGAACGCCCGACGTATGATGATTCAACAACGGAACTTTGGCATGAACTAAGAAGGGTCTGCGCTCTTCTCGTATCGTTTGTACCACTTTTTGTAGCGCAACATAACTTTCACTAAAATTAGCGCCATCGATTGTAATGGCCTCTATACCGTGAAATCCTTTAGCATACTCAAACGCATTTTGCGCTCTTGTTTCGGCTGCATTAGCCGAAATATCCCAACCGTTATCTTGGACCAAATACACTATAGGCAATTGCTTTAAAGCGGCCATTTGCAGCGCTTCCGCGATTTCCCCTTCGGTTACTGAAGCATCCCCTAGCGAACAAACAACCAGCGGTAAATCAGTAGTAGCCTCTTGAATCCCGATATTTTCTTTATACCAAAATCCCATAGCGGCTCCCGTAGCAGGAATGGCTTGCATGCCCGTAGCGGAAGATTGATGGGGTATTTTCGGTTTGTCTGTCTCTTTCAAACTAGGATGACAGTAATACGTGCGCCCGCCCGAAAACGGATCGTCTTTTTTAGCCATTAGCTGCAACATCAAATCATAGGGTTGCATCCCAATGCCCAAAAGCATCGCCTCATCACGATAATATGGAAAGGCGTAATCTTGCGGCAATAGCTGCATAGCCATCGCAATTTGAATCGCTTCATGCCCACGCGAGGTTGCATGCACATATTTAGAAACGATCTTAAAATTATCTTCATAAAGCGTTGCCATAGCTTTAGCTGTAGCCATAGTTGAAAACGCTTTCTCGAGTATCTTTTTATCTAACATCAGTATTTATATAAACCTTATCCTGGGATGGAATCAAAACAAGACTAGGTGTTATCTATTATTTCGCCGCTACAATCCAGCCAAATTTATCTTCTTCGTCTTGTACTTTTATGGCGTTCAAGGTGTTGTTAACCATCACTGAAACCGGGTTAGCTTCTGGCAATGAAATACAAAAGTCATTATTTCCAATTTCTTCTACCATGGCAATACCTACCGCCGTTCCCGCACCGAAAGCTTCTTCCAAAGTCCCATGCTCAGAGGCCTCTATTATTTCCGAAATCTTTATAGGACGCTCGGTCACTTCAAATCCTTTATCGCGTAGTAGTGCAATAACACTCATACGGGTAATTCCAGCCAAAATAGAACCACTTAAATCGGGCGTAATGAACTTGCCCGCTATTTTAAAAAACACGTTCATGGTCCCTACTTCTTGTATGTATTCAAAATCTTGCGCATCTAACCATAATACTTGGTCGTAGCCTTTCGCTTTAGCATATTCCGTAGGACGAATCGCTGCCGCATAATTTCCTGCTGCTTTGGCTTCCCCAGTCCCTCCATTTACGGCGCGCACGTATTTCTTCTCGGCATACAACTTTATCTTACGGCTAAAGAACGGACCCGCTGGCGAACCCATAACCATAAATTTAAAACTAGTTGCCGCACGCATTCCGATAAACGGTTCGTCAGCATACATGAACGGTCGCAAATACAAAGCACTGCCTTCTTGCGTGGGAATCCATTCCTTCTCAAGAGCTGTAAATTGCTTCAATGCCTCAACAAACAAGTCTTCCGGGAAAGAAGGCATTCCCATACGATCCGCACTATGATTAAGGCGTTTAGCGTTTTCATCGGGGCGAAATAATAATGGGGTTCCATCCTTGCCCAAAGTGGCTTTCATTCCTTCAAATATCGCCTGCCCATAGTGTAAGGCCATAGCGGCTGGATGGGTAGGTATTAAGGCTAAAGGCTCAATTCTTGGATTATGCCAAGTGCCATTTTCGTAGTCGCAAACAAACATGTGGTCGGTAAAACACGTTCCCATGGTAATGTTGTGAAAATCTACTTCGCTGGCTTTCGATTGGGCCACTTTAGTTATTTTGATTGAATGTATCATTGTTTCTTGCATGCTTATAAGGTTGTATTGATATCAAATTGTTCTAAATAATCGCCCACTTTCCTTAAGAATGACCCTCCTAAGAACCCGTCAACTACACGATGGTCAAACGACAGTGATAGGAACATCATGCTGCGTATGGCAATCTCATCGCCGTTAGCCGTCGTTATAACTTCCGGACGCTTTTTAATAATTCCGAGTGCTAAGATAGCCACTTCGGGTTGGTTAATGATAGGGGTTCCCATCAAACTGCCAAAGGTTCCCACATTGGAAATCGTAAAGGTACTCCCTTGTATTTCCTCGGGTTTTAATTTGTTATTCCGTGACGCTTCTGCCAATGAATTGACATCTGACGCTAAAGCCACTAGATCTTTTTCATTAGCATTTTTCACCACCGGCACAATCAAGTTCCCACTAGGCAAGGCCGTAGCCATACCGATGTGGATATCCTTATGTACAATAATGTTTTTCCCCTCTACTGAAACATTAATCATGGGGAAATCCTGAATTGCTTTCGCGACAGCCTGAACAAAAACGGGTGTATAGGTTAATTTTTGGTGGTGTTTTGCTTGAAAAACATCTTTATGTGCCGAGCGCCAGGCCACCAAATTCGTCACATCAACTTCAATATAAGATGTAACGTGCGGCGATGTTTGTTTAGAATACACCATATGATCGGCAATCATTTTGCGCATACGGTCCATTTCTACTATATGGTCTTTCCCTTCAACGAAATTAATTTTAGGTGTAGGATAGGTCGATTTCGGTTGCTGTACCGTTGCCATGGGTTTGCTTTGCAAAGGATAAGTGCGATGCTTCAAATAGTGAAACACATCACTCTTTTGCAAACGCCCGTCGGCCCCAGAACCTGATATGGCTTGTAATTCTTCTATGGATAGATTTTCTTTTTGCGCGATGCTAATAATCAAAGGCGAAATAAAAGCATCAGCGTTGGCTTTATGTGTTACCCTTTGCGTGGTTGGTTTGGACGAAGGTGTAACAGGGTCAGCAGACGCAACCTCTTGTGCTACTTCTTGCTTCTTGTTTCCTGCTTCTTGTTTTCCTTCTGAATCAATTAAGGCCAAAACGGTTCCAACTTCCACGATAGCATCCTTCTGAAAACGAATTTCAGTAATCACTCCGGATACGGGTGACGGCACATCGCTATCGACTTTATCGGTAGCTACTTCTAAAAGGGTTTCCTCGGCTGCTACATAATCACCCACGTTTTTCAACCAACTGATGATGGTGGCTTCAGATATGCTTTCACCCATTTTGGGCATTTTGAATTCAGTTATTGCCATTTTTATTTTTTGTTACACTGACAACGCAGTATGTAATCTCTACGATTTTTTAAATTCTTCTAAGGTCTTATAAAACGCTTCTTGTGTTGGACGATCCACAGGGATTTCTCGTAACGGCTCCACGGCTTTTAAGGTGTCGTAACATTCTTTTGGCAGTTGCTGATACAAAGCTGTTCCTTTGGTTTTCCAATCAATCATCTCATCGGAAACCTCTTTTATAATCGTTGCTGGATTCCCCACAACCATTTTCCGATTCGGGATTTGCATTCCTGCTTTTACGAAACTTAGCGCACCAATGATGCATTCATCGCCAACCGTCACATCATCCATGATCACGGCATTCATTCCTACTAAGCAATTCGCACCGATGTTCGCTCCATGGATAATCGCGCCGTGTCCAATATGCGCACCGGCCTTCAGCACCATTGTTTTACCGGGAAACATGTGAATCGTACAATTTTCTTGTATGTTACAACCGTCTTCAATAATGATTTCGCCCCAATCGCCACGAATAGCAGCACCAGGACCCACATAAACGTTCTTACCGATAATTACATTACCCGTAACCGCAGCTTGCGGATGAATGAAACTGCTTTCATGTATGACTGGGATAAACCCTTTGAATTCGTATACCATTTTCTATTTTTCGATAAAAGACTTTAGGTCTATCATCTTTCATCCAATTGTCTATTATCTATTAGTCTATTATCTATCAGTCTACCATCTGTTAGTCCCTATCTAAACTTCTTCAACGTCTCCTTTGTAAAATCGGACAACACTAAACGTCCGCTGATAGCGGCTCTTTCGGCTAATAAATTATCCCAATCTTCTGTTCCTCTCCAAAAAACCTTCTTCATTTCGAGCATTGCTTCTGGATTGTACGTACATAAATGTTGGGCAAAAGCTTGTACGGCGGCATCCATCTCTTCAATGGTCTCGTAAACAGCTGCAAATAGACCTTTGTCTTTAGCCCATGAAGCCTCATAAAAAGTATTAGCGTCTATCGCAATCTGTGACATCGCCGAAACGCCCATCTTACGTTCGATAGCCGGAGACACCACAAAAGGTCCGATCCCTACATTTAATTCGCTTAATTTAATGGCTGCAAATTTAGTGGCCATACAATAATCGGTTGCCGCAGCGATGCCTACGCCTCCTCCTACTGTTTTTCCTTGAATGCGCCCAATGATGAATTTTGGGCAAGTACGCATCGCATTGATCACGTTAGCAAAACCTGAGAAAAACACTTTCCCTGTTTCGGCATTATCAATAGCAATGAGTTCTTTAAAGCTAGCGCCGGCACAAAAAGTACGGTCGCCACCACTTTGCAAGATGATTACTTGTACGGTGGTCATCGCACCAACCTCTGTAATGGTTTGTGCAAGTTGCGCTAAAATGGTCCCAGGCAGAGAATTTTGTTCGGGATGAAAAAACTCAATGGTGGCAATATGGTGCGCTATAGTATGTTTTACGTATGCTTCTGTCATGATTATTATAAAATTCCAAATTGTTCAAAATGGTGATTCAAGTGTTTGCGTTCCAACAAATAGGATTCGTAGCGGTTTAATTCCCCAAAAACCATATTCTTCAAGACGGCTTCTGGGTTTTCTTTGAAAAAGCTTAAATAAGCCTCTCTTGCTTCCCAAAACTTCGCTTTAGCAGTGGCATAATCCGGATGAATTAAATCCTCTAAGGCTCCTTTTTTCATGGTTGGAAATGACGTTCCCATCGGAAACTTATCATAATTGTAAAGCGAATGATGGACTTTATCCAATATCTTTTCGGGTGTAGCGATTTCAAAATCTTGAATTTCGCCCGACATGATTCGGTACCCTTGCTCTAAATGTTCCAATAAATGTTGTGGTGTTAAAATACCCCAACGCGGTTTGGCATCTTCTGTTAGTTTATTTATACTAGCAGCAATCTTTTCATCCGTCAGTTCCACGAATACTTCTTGTTTCTTTTGTACCATGGTCAAAATAGTCGCTACAGCAACTAATTCATCATGCGTATCAAAGACCTCAACAAACCATTTTACAATACCGCTAGGATGTTCCGCAGAAGCTACATCGCGATCCACTTTTTGTTTGCAGGTTAACCGAACATATAACGTATCATTGTGATAGATCGGACGCAAGAAACGGCATTCTTCCAGTCCATAATTGGCAGCTACGGGTCCTTTATTAGGGTATACAAACAAACCAGCGGCAGCCGCTAAAATGAAATAGCCATGTGCCGTTCGTTTTTTAAAAATGCTTCCATCTAAAGAAGTGATATCGGTATGGGCATAAAAATGATCCCAAGTTATATTAGCAAAATTGATAATGTCTGTATCCGTCACCGTTCGATTGTGCGTGCGTAATGACATACCCGGTTGGATATCTTCCCAATGGTATTGGAACGGATGCTGGGTAATTTCTTTATAGGCCGAATTAGCTTGATATATTCCCGTGATTTCCGTTAAAGTTGTGGGCGAACCTTGAATAGCGCATCGTTGCATGTAATGCGTAATACCGCGAACGCCACCCATTTCTTCACCCCCTCCTGCACGTCCGGGACCTCCGTGGACTAATAAGGGCAGCGGCGAACCGTGGCCAGTGCTTTGTTTGGCATTTTCCCGATTCAATACTAAAATTCGTCCGTGATGTGAGGCTGCATTGACTACATACTCTTTCGCTATTGTATCGGAATTGGTCACTATGGAGGATACTAAAGACCCTTTACCCATTTGGGCCAATTCAATTGCTTCGTATAGGTTTTTATAAGGCATAATCGTAGAAACGGGTCCGAAGGCCTCCGTTTCGTGTATCGCTAGATTATGGAAAGGCTGTTCTTCTCTTAGTAAAATCGGACTAACAAAAGCACCTTTGGCATCAGCGCCTATAAGGTTGGTTTTTTCTAAATCACCATATACTATTTTGGCGGATTGGGATAATAACGTAACGCGTTCTTTCAAAACCGCCACTTGGTCCTTACTGACCAAGGCTCCCATGCGTACTTCTTTTAATCGAGGATCTCCAATAGAAACTTTATCCAATGCTTTTCCTAAGGCAGATTGAACCTCATCCATCATTCCTTCGGGTACAATCATACGGCGGATTGCGGTACATTTCTGTCCGGCCTTCACGGTGATTTCGCTGCGCGCTTGGTTGATGAATAAGTCGAATTCTGGTGTACCCGGAACTGCATCTTCCCCTAAGATAGAAGCATTCAAACTGTCGGCTTCCATCGTAAAGGGAACCGCTTCCTGAATAATTCTAGGATGGGCTTTAAGCAATCTTCCCGTCGCTGCCGAACCCGTGAAAGTAATCACGTCCTGACTTTCTACCGTATCCAATATATTTTTAGCCGTTCCACAAATCAATTGCAAGGCTCCTTCCGGTAGTATGTTGGACGCGATGATTTCTCGCACCACTGCTTCCGTTAAATATGCGGTTACAGGTGCAGGTAATACCACAGCGGGCATCCCTGCCATCCAGTTGACGGCACATTTCTCTAGCATTCCCCAGATGGGAAAATTAAAGGCGTTGATATGGATCGCTACCCCTTTTTTGGGCACTAAAATATGGTGCGCCATAAAGCGTCCACCTTTAGACAAATCGATGGGATCCCCTTCCACATGATACGGTTGATTTGGAAATAACTTTCTCAACGAAGCATTGGCATATAGATTCCCAAAACCTCCTTCGATATCAATCCAAGAGTCGACGCGTGTTGCCCCAGTTCTATAACTTATTTCGTAGAACGCTTCCTTGCGTTTGGTCAAATACATGGCCAAACTTTTAATCATATTCCCGCGTTCTTGGAAGGTCATTTTGCGAAGAGTTTCACCTCCTTTGGTTCTTCCGTACTGTAAAATGGCGGGGATATCTAATCCTTCCACCGAAGTTTCGGCGATGAATTCACCGGTAACCGCATCAAAGGAAGGTTTCCCTTCTCCGGTAGCGGAAGTCCATTTTCCTAATACGTAATGTTGTGTTTTATTCATTTGGCTGAATTTAGTTCAGTTGCTATTGTATATTGTTTGGGTACTATACGCGTTCGATGATGGCCGCGTAGCCTTGCCCTACACCGATACACATGGTGATTAAGGCATATTGTTTCCCTGTTACTTGTAATTCTAAGGCCGCAGAGTAGGCAATTCGAGCACCCGTTACCCCTAGTGGATGACCCAAGGCAATGGACCCTCCATTCGGATTGACTCTAGGATCGTTGTCTGCAATTCCCAAGGCACGCAAACATGCAATACTTTGTGCGGCAAACGCTTCGTTTAGTTCAATAATATCGATTTGATCGAGGGTTAAGCCCGCTTTGGCTAAGGCTTTTTTAGTAGCTTCCACGGGGCCAATCCCCATGATTCGTGGTTCTACACCTACTACGGCCGAACTTACCATTCGGGCCAAAGGTTTCAAACCATATTTTGCGACGGCCTCTGCAGAAGCAATAATTGTGGCTGCTGCACCATCATTCAATCCCGAAGAATTCCCAGCCGTTACACTTCCGTCTTTTTTGAAAGAGGGACGTAATTTCGCTAGTCCTTCCATGGAAGAGGTTGGTTTCACAAATTCATCTCTTGAGAATTGAAGGGCATCTCCTTTGCGTTGTGGTACCGCTACAGTTACTATTTCTTTGGCTAATCGCCCTGACGCTTGTGCTGCCGAAGCTTTCATTTGGCTTTGCAAGGCAAAAGCATCTTGGTCTTCTCGGGATATATTGTATTGTTCCACTAAATTCTCAGCGGTTTGACCCATGGCATCTGTACCATACATTGCTTGCATGTTGGGGTTCACAAAACGCCATCCGAAACTGGAATCATACATTTTACTATCCGTTCCATACGCCGAAGATGGTTTGGACACTACTAAAGGTCCGCGGGTCATGTTTTCGACTCCTCCGGCAATAAACACATGGCCATCCCCTGCTTTTATAGCCCTACTTGCATTAATAATCGCCGATAATCCAGAGCTGCACAAACGGTTAACGGTTTCACCGGGAACAGTATAGGGCAACCCGGCTAATAAGAGCGACATACGCGCTACATTACGGTTGTCTTCTCCTGCCTGATTGGCACAACCCATGATGACATCATCGTAGGCGTCTGTAGGGATATTAGGGTTGTTTTCTACTACGGTTTTAATGACCAAAGCTCCTAAATCATCGGGGCGAACCGACGCTAGTGTTCCTTGATAACTTCCTATGGGAGTACGAACTCCATCTATGATATATGCTTCCATATTGCTTTATTTGATTGTAGATTGTCGATTTGTTTTATTTGATTTTAGAACGAAAAATCAAAAAATACTACGATTCAATCGTTACTTTATTCTTCCCACTCTTTTTGAGTTCGATAGACTACCCCTTTAAAAAGAGCTACCATTTCGTCTCCTCTTTTGACTTCTATGATGTTAAATCCGAGTTTGTTGTTCACTTTCTCGATGACCGACTCGGCCACTAAATAATCCCCTTCGTTCACGGCTTCGATATGATTGATAGAAGTTTCTATAGAGACGGCAAATCGACCATGCGTATTCGCTGCAAATCCGAATGCCGTATCCGCTAGCGAATAGGTTATACCCCCATGCGCTTTATTCATGCTGTTCAGCATTTCTTTTCTGACGGTCATCGCCACTCTGCATCTCCCGAGTTCGCACTCCAAAATTTCGATGCCCAGCCACTGACTGTAAGGATCGAGGAAAAGCATTTTATAGGGTATTTTTGTTCCGTCCATTAAAAAAAGTTTTGGTTATGGGTAGCCATGCGTCTTAAAATGGCGCTACAGCGGTACCGGTCTTCGTGGTATTCTTGGTATAAGGAATCTAGTGTATCAACGCACCATTGAATCCCCAATTCATCGGCCCAAGCCAATAATCCTTTGGGATAATTCACTCCTTTGGTCATGGCGTTATCGATATCGTTGGCGGAGGCTACATTTAAAAACAAGGCATCCGCTGCTTCGTTAATCAGCATGACAATAACGCGTTCAAATATCGATTTTGCTAAAAGATGATCTTCTTTAGGTTGTGGAAGTTCTTCCTTGTAATTGTAAAAGCCTCTTCCGGATTTTCGTCCATAAAAGCCGGCTTCCATCAATCTTTTTTGCGTAAAGGACGGCTTAAATCTTGGATCAAAATAAAACGCAGTGAATACCGATTCGGTTACGGTATAATTGACATCATTTCCTATGAAATCCATCAACTCAAAGGGGCCCATTCGGAAACCGCCTAGTGTTTTTAGACTCCAATCTATGGTAGCAAAATCGGCTACTCCTTCTTCGTACATTCTCAAGCTTTCGCTGTAAAACGGTCGGGCCACACGGTTCACGATGAAACCCGGGGTATCTTTGGTTACCGCTACGACTTTATTCCAATTGGCTATCGTTTGCGTGGTTACGCTTAACACTTCGTCACTGGTTTGCACCGCAGGTATTACTTCTACCAACTGCATTAAAGGCGCCGGATTAAAAAAGTGAATTCCAATGACACGTTCTGGTTTTTGACAAGATGCGGCAATGGAAGCAATAGAAAGGGAGGAGGTATTCGAGGCAATGATGGTTTCGGGGGAGACATAATGCTCCAAATCCGAAAATAACTTCCTCTTGACTTCAAGGTTTTCCACTATGGCTTCGATGACCAAATCAGAGTGGGACAAATCGGCCAAGGCATGAGCATAAGATATATTAGCCATGATGCTAAGTTTCTCCTTGGCACTAATTTTCTCTTTTTCGACTAATTTACTTAATGTATTTTCAAGGTTCACTTTGCTTTTATGCAACGCCTCCACATTAGTGTCATATATTTTCACTTCACAACCTGCAGTAGCGGCGACTTGCGCAATGCCACTTCCCATCGTCCCAGATCCTATTATAGCTACATTCATACGTATCGATTCCTTAACATCTTCTACTTTAAAAATAGAAGAAGGTTGATTTAATTTCCTTTAAATTCAGGTTTTCTTTTTTCTACAAAAGCAGTAACCCCTTCTTTATAATCATAGGTGGAACTTGCTTCAATTTGCAAATCACTCTCCAGTGCTAACTGTTGTTCTAACGTATTGCTTAACGACTGATTTAGGAGTCGTTTGGTCAATCCCAATGCTTTGGTAGGCATAGCGGCTAAGGTGGCCGCTAAGGTGGCAACTTCTTCCTCAAACGTTGACGTTGGATATTCTTTATAGATTAAACCCATGGCCAGTGCTTCTGCTGCGGATACTTTATCCCCTAACATCATTAATGCCGTCGCTTTTTGGAAACCCACTAGTCTTGGTAACATAAACGTTCCCGCGCTGTCTGGAATCAAACCAATCTTGCTGAAGGCTTGTATAAAACTGGCATGTTCTGTTGCAACTACGATATCACAGGCGAGTGCAATATTAGCCCCAGCTCCTGCTGCGACACCGTTGACCGCTGCCACTATTGGTTTCTCAATGGTTCTTATTCTTTGAATAATAGGATTATAATGTTCCTGCAAAATTTTACGGAAGCCGGGATTCAATTCGGGGTCCGTTACTTCTTTTAAATCTTGACCCGCACAAAATGCTTTACCGTTTCCCGTAAGCACGATGGCTCGTACGGTTGCATCATGCTCGCACGAATCTAAAGCAGATTGTAACGCTAACGCCATTTCGCGGTTGAAACTATTGAACACTTCGGGGCGATTGAGGTAAACCCACGCCACATTGTTTTCAATCTTAACTACAATTGATGTGCTAGTTCCCTGAAGTTCGTGTGCCTTGCTCATACCTATTTATTTTTTTTAAACCTGACGGTTTATTTTAAACATTTAAAATAATCAAAGGGCTCTAAACACGCTTCGCATTGAAAAAAAGCTTTGCAAGCGGTTGACCCAAATTGACTTACTAGTTTAGTATTTAATGAACCACACTGTGGACATTTCACTAGTTTCTTATTTCCCAATAAGGCTTCTTTGTCGGCATTGGCGTCTAAGGGAGAAGCAATCCCATATTTTTCTAACGCTGTTCTTCCTTTTTCTGTGATCCAATCGGTGGTCCAAGCAGGCGATAAGATTAAATCAACTTTGGCTTCAAAACCTTTGGCTTTAAAGGCACTTTTGATATCGTCTCCAATCACGTCCATGGCGGGACAACCGCTGTAGGTAGGTGTAATTTCAACCCAAACCGCTCCGTCCTTCACAACGGCAGACCGCACTACTCCCATTTCCACTATAGAAAGCACTGGAATTTCAGGATCGGAAACCGATTCTAAAATCTCGAACAGTACTTTATCGATGTTTAATGGGGTTGTGGTCATTACCAAGTCATGTTTGGATAGGTGCGTTGCATGTATTGCAATTCGGTCAACAGGTAACCCATATGTTCGCTGTGGATACCCAGCTTACCTCCTTTTTGGAAGTATTCAATTTGGGGCGTTTCCAAGGTGGCTTCCTCTAGAACGGCACTTACTTTTTGGTAATAAGCCGCTTTCAAAAGTGATACATCCACTCCGATTCCTTCGGCAACCATTGCTTTATCAGCTTCGGTTTGATGGAATAATTCATCGGTGTAGATCCACAAATCATTGATAGCGGTTTGAATACGGTTGTGACTTTCTTCCGTACCATCTCCCAAACGTCTTATCCAATCGGACGAAAAACGCGTGTGGTATAACACTTCTTTGATGCTTTTTTGGGCAATAGCCGCTATTTTTTCGTCCTTGCTATGTTTCAATTCTTCAAGCAGGGCTAAATGGAACACGTCAAATAAAAACTGACGGGCTATAGAGTATCCAAAATCAGTATTGGGTTGTTCTACTAACAATACATTTCTATAGTCTCGTTCAAGGCGCAAGAAAGCAATGGTATCTTCGGTAGCATCCCCTCCTTGTACTTGGGCAATATATTGGTAATAGCTTCGTACTTGACCTAATAAATCGAGGGAAATATTGGTCAAAGCGATATCCGTTTCTAGACTCGGACCGTGACCGCAAAGTTCGCCCAAGCGCTGTCCTAAGATCAGTGAATTATCGGCTACCCCTAGTAGGTATTGAATTAAATTTGTATTCATGTTACATGTGTTTTAATTCGTCGGGCAATTCATAAAAGGTAGGGTGACGGTAGGCTTTGTCCATGGCTGGCTCAAAGGTCTCCCCGTTATTTTCTGGATTGGAAGCCGTAATTTGGCTTGACGGAACCACCCATATGCTAACACCTTCCATACGGCGCGTGTATACGTCGCGCGCATTTTCTAAGGCCATTGTAGCATCACTTGCATGAAGTGAACCACAATGACGGTGTTCTAATCCGTTTTTACTTCTTATAAATACTTCCCAAAGTGGCCAGTTTTTCATCGTTATAGAGTCTTTAAGTCCTAGATCGAAAGTCGGTTAGATTTTTGACCATTGACCGTTGTTATATTGCTTTTTTAATTTCTTTGTTTGCTTGTTTTTCGGCATAGGCCATGGCGGCATCGCGCACCCATTTCCCATCTTCATGGGCTTTCACGCGGGCATCGATGCGTTGTTTATTGCACGGTCCGTGTCCTTTTACCACTTGCCAAAACTCGTTCCAATCGATTTGTCCCCAATCGTAACGTTTTGTTTCTTCGTTCCATTTTAAATCGGGATCCGGAACCGTGAGTCCGAGGATATGCGCTTGTGGAACGGTTTGGTCAACGAATTGTTGGCGTAGCTCGTCATTCGTTTTGCGTTTCAATTTCCATTTTACCGATTGTTCTGTATTGGGCGACTCTGCGTCTAGCGGGCCAAACATCATTAACGACGGCCACCACCAACGGTTTAGTGCGTCTTGTGCCATTGCTTTTTGTTCTGGTGTACCGTTGCAAAGCGTAAGTAATATTTCGTAGCCTTGTCTTTGGTGGAAGCTTTCTTCTTTACAGATGCGTACCATGGCGCGAGCATAGGGACCATATGAAGTACCCATTAAAGCCACTTGATTCATGATCGCAGCGCCGTCTACTAACCAGCCTACGGCTCCCATATCTGCCCAAGTCACGGCAGGGTAATTAAAAATACTGGAGTATTTCGCTTCCCCGGAATGCAACTGTTCAATCAATTCCTCACGGGAAATACCTAGAGTTTCAGCTGCACTGTATAAGTACAAGCCATGCCCGCCTTCGTCTTGAATTTTAGCCAATAACGCTACTTTTCTCCTAAGCGAAGGGGCGCGCGTGACCCAATTTCCTTCGGGCAACATTCCGACAATTTCGGAATGCGCGTGTTGTGAAATTTGGCGAATGTGTGTTTTACGATACTTCTCGGGCATCCACTCTTTGGGCTCTATCTTTTCATCTCTTGCAATGCGCGCTTCGAACATTGCTTCTAAGTTTTTTACTTCTAGTTCTGACATAACTCTTTTGTTATTAGGTTCAGTTTATATTTTTTTTACAACCCGAAATCGACCACCACTTTTTTAGAGGTAGGCACGGCTTGGCAGCTTAACACGTAATTCTTTGCTAATTCATCCGCTTCTAGCGAATAGTTTAATTTCATTTCTACCGTACCGTCTACGACTACACATCGGCAGGTACTACAAACGCCTCCTTTACACGCATAAGGCAAATCGGCACCGGCTGCTATGGCTCCGTCGAGGAGGTTATCAAAATCTTCTCCCATAACGAAGTGGAATTCTTTTCCGCCATCGATAATGGTCACCTCAGTTCCTTCTACTTTTTTCTCGACAATCTTGCTGATGCGTTTTTTATCTTCTTCTGAAAGACCCGTATTAAATAATTCGAAGTGGATTTTATCCTTCGCTAATCCTTTGGCTTGTAAAGCATCGCGCAACAAGAAAATCATTTCTTCGGGCCCGCAAATAAAACATTCATCTGTGGTCGTCACATCAATGATTTTCTCGGTAAGCACTTCCATTTTTTCTTGGGTAAATCTACCGTTGAACAGTTCAGAAGTACGGTGTTCTTTCGTTAAGAAATAGAAGATTTCGAAACGGTTAAAATACTTGTTTTTAAGTTGCTCTATTTCTTCTTTAAAGATAATTGATTTTACGGTACTGTTTAAATAAAATAATTTAAAGGTACTATTGGGCTCCGCTGCAAGGTGTGTCTTGATGATCGAAAGGATTGGTGTGATTCCGCTACCGGCTGCAAAAGCGATATAGTTTTTGGCTAGTGTTGCGTTCACTTCGGTGAAGAAGGCTCCATTGGGCGGCATTACATCTAGGACATCGCCTTTTTTCAAGCTGTCGTTTACAAAAGTAGAGAATACACCATCGGTAATTTTCTTTACGGCCACTTGCCATTTGTGGTCTAACGGACAAGAGCACAAGGAATAGGAACGACGAACTTCGTTACCATTAACCGTAGCACGCAGGGTTAAGTGTTGGCCTTGTTTATATTGAAATTCAGCTTGAAGCTCTTTTGGGATATCAAAAGTTAGTACCGAGCAATCCTTGGTTTCTTTATAAATATCTGCAATCGTTACGCTATGAAATTTTGCCATATCTTACTTTTAAAACAAACTAACAACCGTTAGCCTGTTATGCAAAAATAAGTATTATTTTTTAAAAAGACACTACAACGTTTGAAATTTTAAAATCTATTGAACAACAACAATTTAACTAGCTACTATTCCGTTTAAGAGGACTTGAATCATAGTGGTTTTAAGTACTGACGGTGCCGGACTTTTCTTTTTACCATACCAAAGGTATAAGGTACGAAGGGTTGACAGTATCGAAAAGATAATTACTTCAAGATTATTATTTTTAATAGTCCCCTCCTCTATTCCTTTTTTAATGATGGTTCTGAAATTATTTTCATATTCTTCCCGCATCTTTATAAAATAGGCCAACTCTTCATCGGCTAGATGCATCCAATCGTTGTTAAGACAGGCGAGCGCATTGGCATCCCGCAGGGTTATATCGATATGGAGCTGAATGACTTTCTCTATCTTCGTAATTGTAGCATCAGAGGACTTCACAACTTCGTTCATGGTGTTGGTGAATTCTTCTGCGATTTCAACCACTATTAAAACCAAAATCTCTTGCTTTGATTTTATGTGATTGTATAAACTTGCTGCTTTGATGTCCATGGCTTGAGCGATATCGCGCATCGTAACGGCGCTATATCCCTTCTCTTTAAAGAGTTGGGCCGCCACGGTAATTATCTCGGTTTTTCGATCAGCAATTTTCATAGGGCTTCAAATATACCTATTTTTTTGAATTGGGTAACTTTTGTTGCACCGACTAATGAAGGACCTATGTATCTTTGCTGCAAGTAAAGTATAAAACTATGGGTCTTTTAGATTTATTAGGATTGGGAGGAAAATCGGAGCGAATAAAAAATTTTGTGGCTAACGGAGCCCTTATCATCGATGTAAGAACATCGGGAGAATATCGGGATGGACATATCAAAGGATCTACAAACATACCGTTGGATCAAATAGAAACTCAGATTAGTGCTCTTCAAAAACTAAACAAACCCGTAATCGTTTGTTGTCGTTCTGGGCTGCGCAGTGCGCAAGCCGCTTCTATTTTGAAAAGCAACAGTATTGAAGTTCTTAATGGCGGAGGGTGGCAGAACTTGGAACGGCAGCTTTAAATTAATTTATTATTCTTGGCTTTTTGAATTGCTTCCAATTTATTGTGTACCTGTAATTTAGTGTAAATATTTTCAATGTGCTTTCTAACGGTTGAAGGCGAGAGGAACAGGTTATCGGCTATAATATTATAGTTTAATCCTTTACTTAATTGTTCTAAGACTTCTATTTCTCTTGAGGTAAGTTTGATGTCGTCCTCTGTTTTTTGTTCGAAGTCGATAGGGTTTCGAAGCAACTTTAAGGTTTTCAGTGCGATCGAAGGATTCATAGCAGCGCCGCCATTAAGCGTTTCTAAAATGCCGTGATAGAGTTCTTTGGGATTCACTTCTTTTAAGAGATAACCGTCGGCACCGGCTTTAATGGCATTAAAGATATTCTCATCATTATCAAAGACGGTTAGCATAATGATTTTGATTTGGGGGTATTTTGTCTTAATAATTTTGGTAGCTTCAATACCATCGCATAGTGGCATTTCAATATCCATCAAAATCATATCTATATTTTTATTCTTTTCTAGTTTTTGCTGCAAATCAAAGCCGTCATTGGCTGTAAACTTTAAGGTTAACTCTTCAAAAAAAGAGAGCTTTTCTGCTACTGCTTTTTGCAAAAAGACATTATCATCCACTATGGCAATTCGTACGGACATATTTATAGTTTATTAATAGACAAAGTGATACGGGTTCCTTTTCCTTTACCTGAATTTATACTAAGTGCTGCATTAATCTCTTTGGAACGTTTTTTTAAGTTATTCATTCCATTACCAAATACGGTCTCCGATTCTTCAAATCCCTTTCCGTTGTCATCTATTTGAATATTTATGGCATTCAATTGTTTGTAAACGGTAATATTTATGGCACTTGCGGCGGCGTGTTTCAGGGTATTATTTATGGATTCTTGAATGATTCTGTAGACATTCATCCCTTCTACTGAAGTAAAGACTGTTGTGGTGAAATCGCCTTCACATACAAAATCGAATGCTATACCATGCGAGGCTATCTTGGCATTTTCTATAAAATTTGAAATACGGGTCCGAAGATCTTCAAAGGTAATCTCATTTTTATTCATGGCCCAAATGGTGTCGCGCAGCTCATAGATCGTCTCTTTAGTGAAAACACTAATGGAGGATAGTTTTTGCTCTAGTTTTTCATCGACAATCTGAAAACCATATTTTAAATTATCTAGGGACGAAATGATGAATGTTAGTTGCGCGCCTATGTTGTCGTGTAAATCTCTTGAAATTCTGAGGCGTTGTTCTTGCAGTTTGTTTTGGGTTTCTATCTTTAATAAGGCATCTTTTAGTTCGTTGTCTTTTTGCAACTGTAGGGTTTTTTCTTTTTGCTTGTTGTATACCATAAAACCGATTAAAGCCATAAAAAAGGCAAAGGCAAAGCCTCCCAGTATCCAAAGATTCTTTTCTGCAATTTGGGCTCTTTGGAGTAGTATTTCCTTTTCCTTTTGTTCGGTTTGGTATTCCGTATCCAATTCGGCCTGTTTCGTTCTGATGTCTGTATTCATGATACTGTCTTTGTACAGTATATGATTTCGGTAGCTGATTAACGCATTTTTATAATCTTGTCTCTTCTCAAATACTTCGGCTAAGCCGTGATAATTGTCTTCTAATAACGAGGGATAGTTGTTCTTTTTACTCCAAAGAATAGCTTTATTGAAGAAATTAACTGCTTCTTTATCGTTGCCTATTTCTTTGAAATAATACGCATAAAAATTTAAGCTCTCTGCGATACCGAAAACATCATTTATTTTAATTCGGATTTGATAGGCCCGATCAAAAAGCGCTTTGGATTCTTCATAGTTGTGTTGCATCAGTTTAACAAAGGCTATTTTATTAAGACTGTAAGGAATCCCCATGTTATCCTCCGCTTTTTCTTTTAAAACCATTGCTTTATGGTAAAAATATAAGGCGCTGTCTAACTCATTCTTCATTTCTTTTAACACCCCATAATTATCGTATATACCCGTTAAGGCATCTTCATCTTTGATGGATTCGGCCAAGTACATTCCTTTATACATGTACTTAAGTGCCATTTTCATGTCTCGTTTTTTTAGTTGGTATCCATACTCCCCATACGCTTGCGCTAGTTTCTTTTTAAAGTTTAACTTATCATAGCCTCGAATGGCCTTTAGCATGCAACTCGTGTTTTTATCATATTTACCTTGAAAATAATACACTAACCCGAGATTCGCATAGGAATCGGCTATTCCTTTTGCGTAGCTAATTTTATTTGCTTTTTCTAAATTAAGCGTAAACCATTGAATAGCCTTTGATGTATTGGCAATCTTGACGTCATAGGGAATAGCATTTAGAGAATCTATTTGCTTTTGAATCTTGGTATTTTGGGACCAACTAAAATCACTCTTGAAGAAAAACAGAGTTAGGAGGCAAACGCAAATTATTTTAATGTTCTTCAAAACACAACCCTTTATAAATAGTTATAAATCTAAGTATTTTCCTTTGATAATCCAACATTCAAAAAAAGTCCTTTCCAAACTTATTGACTTGTCTTACTTGATCAACGTTTGAAAAGGACAACAATAAAAACAACCTTGTTTTTAATTTTTGATATTTTCTCTAGTTAGGTACAACAAATATGCAAAAAGGAAGATCTTTATAAAATACGGCATTTGCCGTATTTTACTACCTAGAGGAGTGGAATTTTTTACTACTTACTGGTGCGTAATTTCGGTTAGATTAATCCGCCTTCGTTACTATTTTTCCAGGTGGTACCGTTATCGCCTAAGAAACTGAATGTGGCTATACTTTATAATTCTAGACGAAATGATCCATTAGTTATGCTTCTAGTTCCACCGGAACAATCTTCATTTTCTTTTAGCTCTTTACCCGTAAAATTGAAGGTTCCTTCTATCTTGGTAGCATCTACATAGGTAATTTCGATGGTGCCGCTTGCGTTATCACATATTTGCGAACTGTAAGAAGCCGTAGTAAACGTACTGGTATTAATTTCCATGTAAGTCAAACTTCCAATGTAATTATCTTCTGTGTTGGTTGAGCTTACGTTGTAAGTTCCTACGTCTAAAGTACCGTCTAGGGCGTACAATTGAATGTTGACTGATTTGCCTTCTATGGTCATTCCTTGCAGGACTAGGTTACCTGATTCATACCCACCGTTAGCAAATTGTCCTTCTGCTAGCACATTTGTGCCATTAGCTGTTGCTTTTACGAATGACCCTGTTGCTGGTCCGCTGAAGCCTCCTCCATTATCGTCGCCGCTACTGCTGCTGCAAGAAGAAAGCATGGCCATTACTGAAAAGGATAGGGCTAATCCGAATTGTTTCATTGTT
Organism: Bacteroidota bacterium; assembly: GCA_046051865.1. Classification (GTDB taxonomy): domain Bacteria; phylum Bacteroidota; class Bacteroidia; order Flavobacteriales; family Flavobacteriaceae; genus Flavobacterium. Next base: position 67,972 of record JBJONL010000043.1, read on the forward strand.
TTCATAATTAATTGATTTTAAGAGTTATTGTTGGTACAAAAGTGGACTATATCCCTACGCTATTCAATACGGCATTTGTCGTATTTGAGCACTAGGCTATTGCATTTGGGTCGTCAATTTGGCTTTAGGAAGGGCGATACTTTTCACGACTTGTTTGCCCTCTATTAGGGTAATGAAGTATAGTCGTTCGTTTATTTCGTCATAAACCGGCAAGTCTTCCCCTTCGGTGGAGTTGATTTGTTTTCCGAGGTTGGTGGGTTCAGACCATTTTTTCCAGGTATCGTCTAGACGGTAACTTACGTAAATATCGAAGTCCCCGTAGGAGCTATAGCCATTGCTTGTGAACAATAGGGTGCGTTGGTCTGACAGCAGGAAGGGGGA
>JBJONL010000044.1:0-30616 GCA_046051865.1 Bacteroidota bacterium
GGCTGGTGTTTTTATTCAGTTTTGTTTGGTTTAATTTCCAGAACAATTTGCTTAAATAAATAAACAATTGCGGTTATAAAAATTCCAACAAACAGAGTTGATACAACTTTAAATTCTGCTATTAGATTTTCTGTTAAGATTATGAACAAATTCTGTAAAGCAAAATATAAACTGACTAATAATGAAGCTAAACATAATACTCCGCTAATCATTTTCTGTTGCTTCATTTCGGTTGGTATTCTCGGAAATATGAATAAGAGTGAAACACTAGACAAAGTAAAAATGGCAATCAAGTAATGTTGGTAATTTAGTTTTATTCTGTGACCGCTTGCTCCCCAAAGTAGTAATGTAAATAGTATAGAAAATATTAGCATTACACTATAAATTCTAAAACTAATCTTGTATTGTTTTTCCATTATTTCCTTTGTTATAGGGTTTTCGGACACTTGCCGCTAAAGTTCTGGTACTACAGCGGGTTTGGGTTCCAACTTAAGATTTATTTTTCGGTTATCGCTAAACATCCAAATACAAAACCATTTTCCTATTAAGCCAAATGCCCAAATCCGTTGTAGTAGCTGTTGGCAGTGGTTTTTTTTAACTCCAACTCATTCGGATTATAACTTTACCTTTTTCAATGATTACTTTTCCGCCAAGTGATTCATTTTCGCCTGGATAAATGTTGTAAATTTCGTTTACTCCTTTTAGATTTGGCTTGTTGTTTTTAAGTCTATTACTATTCAAAATCCAATTTTCAATTTCCTTTTGGTCAGCGTTAAATTCAATAGTAAAAGTTCGGGTAAACATACTTCCTGATTTTGCGACGCTTAGATTTTCTGCCTCTTTCGGGAGTTCTGCTAATCCGCCCCAATTTAATGTAGTTTTAATCGCTTCTGTTTTTTGCCACGGAAAAACGATGCTTGAGAAAAAGTTCAAATAGGCGCAAACCAAAAGAACAAATAGAAGTGAGGCTATAATTTTAATCGTCTTTTTCATTTCTGATAATTGCTAAATGTGGTTGAAAATCTCTCCCAACTAGTATATAGTCGCTATAAAGTAGCGACTATACACCCAAATACGGGTAGATTGCCGCAACTAAGTAGCGCATTTCTCTCAAAGATATAGATTTTTTTTAAATCACAATTAGTTAGTAGATAATCGACGGAGAGATAATAGATAATAGACTAATCCTTCCAACACTCATAACTCATAACTTATAACTCATAACTTATAACTCATAACTAAAAATAGTCAACCCGTTACTTTCCGCAACGCGTCCTTTTACTTCTTCAAAATCACCATGGTGATTGGACCAAATCACCATGGTGATTTGATTAAAAGACCATGGTGATTTACACAAAAGACCATGGTGATTTTTAAAGCCCCTAGGCATAAGGCTTCGCAAGCTTCCTTTTCAATCAAAAAGAGGTTCGGTAGAAAGATAATAAATGATAGGCAATAATCCATGCTACCCTAAAAATCAAAACAGTGACTGTGACTGCAAATTGTGACTGCAAACTGCGACTGCGACTGCAAACTGCGACTGCGACTGCAAACTGCGACTAAGAAAGAATTCCGTACCTTTGCGCCAAAATACCCATTCCATGAATACGTTCGAGCAGTTTAATCTTCCTAAATCATTACAAAAAGCCGTGGATAACCTAGGGCTCACAACGCCTACTCCCATTCAGGTGAAATCCTTCCCTGTGATTATGTCGGGTCGCGATATGATGGGAATTGCTCAAACTGGAACGGGTAAAACCTTTGCCTACTTGCTGCCTATCCTAAAACAATGGAAGTTTGTCGCTACGGATACCCCTCGTGTGGTGATCGTAGTACCCACCCGCGAACTAGTAGTACAAGTAGCCGCTGAAGTAGAAAAGTTGACCGAATTCATGTCGGTGCGAACCATAGGCGTATACGGAGGGGTGAATATTAATACCCAAAAGAAAGCCATATATGGCGGTGTGGATATCCTTGTGGGGACCCCTGGTCGTATCATGGACTTGGCGTTAGATAACGTAATCCGCTTTGATAGCCTCCAAAAGTTAATCATTGATGAGTTTGACGAAATCCTAAACCAAGGGTTCCGATCGCAAGTGACGTCTATCTTAACGATGCTTAAAAACAAACGTCAAAACATCCTCTTCTCTGCCACCATGACCGATGAAGTGGACGAAATGCTGGAAGAATACTTTGATTTCCCTGAAGAGGTTTCCTTAGCGCCTAGCGGGACACCCTTAGAGCAAATTGAGCAGTTGGGGTATTTGGTGCCCAACTTCCTAACGAAAATAAATTTAATCCTCGAACTGCTCCAAGACGAAGCCTACTCCCGTGTGTTGCTGTTCGTCAACAATAAAAAGACGGCCGACCTGCTGTCGGATAAGATCGAAGAGGCCTTTCCGGGCGCATTTGGCACCATCCACTCCAACAAGTCGCAAAACTACCGTCTGCAAACCATGGCGTCGTTCCAAAAGGGAGAAATCAGAGGGATTGTCACTACCGATGTAATGGCACGCGGACTAGACATCTCCGATATCACTCACGTCATCAACGTCGAATTCTCAGAAGTCCCAGAGCAGTACATCCACCGTATTGGTCGAACGGGTCGTGCTGACAAGTCGGGTATCGCCATTAGTTTAATCAGTCCGAGAGAGGAAGAAATCCAAATCGAGGCCGAAGTCCTTATGGAGAAGGAAATCAAGTTCCTGCAGTTACCACAAGGGCTAGAGATCGCCGTGCGACTCTTGGAATTCGAAAAGGACAAGAAGAAACAAATGAAGTTCCTCTTGAAAAAACCAAAACTAGAAGGAGGCGCTTCCTTCCACGAAAAGGCAGAGAAGAACAAGAAAGTCAACCTTGGCGGACCTTCCAAAACCAAGAAGAAAACGGGTGTGTCGGTCAACCGAAATATATTGAAAAACAGAGCGGCTAAGAAAAAGAAGAAATAGGCTCGTAAACCTATCAGGCTAAGGGATAACTCTGTTCGTAAAAATTTGTAAAAGGGTAACCAAATACTAAAAAGTATAATTATCTTTGACGGATTGAAAAACAGCCCTATTCCCATAAAAATAGGCCATAAAAAGGTAAACTATAACTAAATGCAATTCAAAAACCCCGAAATTCTGTATTTCCTCTTCTTGTTGGTCATCCCAATTTTGGTGCATTTATTTCAATTACGTCGGTTCAAAAAAGAGTTTTTTACCAACGTCCAATTCCTAAAAGAACTCTCCATTCAAACGCGCAAAAGCTCGACCATCAAAAAATGGTTGTTGCTCTTAACCCGCTTGTTACTCCTAGCCTGCTTGATTATCGCATTTGCCCAACCCTTCTTTACCGCCAAAGACAGTAAGAAAGCGACCAACGAGATGTACATTCTTTTAGACAACTCCTATAGCATGCAAGCCAAAGGAAAGAAGGGCGAACTCCTAAAAAGAGCCGTACAGGAACTCCTAGAACATACGCCACAAACCCAGAACTTCTCGTTACTTACGACCTCCGACAACTTCTGGAATACCGATATCAAATCCATTCAAAAGGACCTTCAAGAACTGACCTACAGTGCTGAACCGTTCCAATTGGATAACCTAATCGCTAAAGTAAACGCCCGCAAGTCGGCTTTCAACAAAGACATCATCGTCATCACCGATGCCGTAGGCCTAAAAGAAAACCAAACCAAGAACTTCCGCCCCGAGGACAACGTCTACTTCATGATCCCCGAAGCCGAGCAAAAGAACAACGCCACCATCGATAGCGTTTTTATCCAACAAACACTAGAGAACTTCTACGAAATAGGCATCAAAGTAACCGCTAATGGGGACGACTTTGAAGACCTTCCGATTGCATTGTATAACCAAAATAAGTTGGTGGCCAAAACGCTAATCAACTTCGAGACACCTACCAAAACCATCAAGTTCAACATCCCTAAAGAAGATTTCCACGGCTATGCGTCCATCAGTGACAAAGGGTTAGAATACGATAACAACTACTATTTCAGCATCTCAAAACCCAGCAAAACCAACGTCATCAGCATAGGCGACACCGATAAAAGCAACTTCTTATCGCGCATCTATACGAGTGGCGAATTCAATTATACCAATTTCCCCCTAGCCAATCTGGACTATAATCTAATTGACAAGCAAGATGCGATTGTATTAAACGAATTAAAAGACATCCCTCAAGCATTACAAACGACCTTAAAACAGTTTGTATCCAAAGGCGGTAATGTGATTGTCATTCCGGCCCAAGAGACTAACCTAGCAACGCTTAATCGTTTCTTAGCCTCCTTCGGAGCCCTAAAAGCTTCCGACTATACGCTTGCGGATAAGAAGGTAACCAAAATCAATTTCAACCACCCACTCTACAGTACGGTATTCGAAAAGAAAATCGATAATTTCCAGTACCCGAACGCTAAAGGCTCATTTACCCTAAGCAACACGGCTCCGGCTATCTTATCATACGACGATCAAAGTCCGTTCCTAACCTCGATGGCCAACGATCTTTCCTCCGTATACGTTTTTGCTGCACCATTGAATAAAACCAACAGCAACTTCCAAAATTCGCCCCTAATCGTACCCACCTTCTACAATATGGCCCAAAGCGCTCAGAAGACGGGTGTGAATGCGATTGTGATTGGGGAGAACCAACCTTTTGTGGTCGAGTCCTTATTATCTAAAGACGAAATCCTTACCGTAAAAAACGGCACCGAAAGCTTCATCCCTGTACAACAATTGCTCAATACGAAAGTGAAAATGAGCTTCAACGACAACCCTGCTACCGCTGGGAACTACGCAGTCTTTAACGGCCAAAACCTCGTGCAAAACATTAGTTTCAATTATAACCGCACGGAGAGCAACTTAGCGTTGGCCAACCCCGATGCTGCCGCACAGTTTAAACAAATCGAAGACATCGAATCGGTGTTCAACACCATTCAAACCGATAGAACCGACACGCAAATCTGGAAATGGTTTGTGTGGCTCACCCTACTCTTTTTAGCGGTAGAAGTACTAATTCAAAAATTTGTAAAATGAACCTAATCATCCGAAAAGCCAAGATTATCGACCCGCAAAGTCCCTTTCATAATCAAACCGTTGATGTCAAAATCACTAAGGGCTATATCGAAGAACTAGGAACCTCTATCCAAAACAGTACCGGCCATGAAGAATGGCAACACGAAGACCTGCATCTTTCCCAAGGGTGGTTTGACAGCAGTGTTTCGTTGGGCGAACCCGGTTTTGAAGACCGTGAAACCATTAGCAATGGCTTAGCCGTAGCGGCTCAATCAGGGTTTACAGGAATTGCACTCCAACCCAATTCGTTTCCCGTACTTGACAACCAAGCGCAAGTGCACTTTGTCAAACAAAAAGCCGCCCATACCGCTACTAGTTTATACCCTATCGGGGCACTCACCAAAAACAGCGAAGGAAAAGACCTCGCCGAACTCTTTGATATGAAAAATGCTGGGGCCGTGGCCTTTGGAGATTATACTAAGAATTTGTCGAATGCCAACTTGCTAAAAATTGCCCTCCAATACACCCAAGACTTCAACGGACTTATCATTGCCTATGCCCAAGATGAAAACATTAAGGGACATGGGGTAGCTCATGAAGGCATTGTGTCCACGAAATTAGGTTTAAAAGGAATACCCAACCTAGCCGAGGAATTAATCATTGCCCGTAATTTACAACTACTAGAATACACAGGAGGCAAGTTGCATATTCCTACGATTTCTACCGCCAAATCGGTTGCCTTAATCAAAGAAGCGAAAGCCAAAGGACTGCAAGTGACGTGCAGTGTAGCCGTTCACCATCTAGTGCTAACCGACGAGAAACTAGAGGGTTTCGATACCCGATATAAAGTAACCCCTCCACTGCAAGAAGAAGCGAATAGAAAAGCATTAATAGCCGGAGTCCTAGACCATACCATCGATTGCATCACCTCAGACCATAACCCGATTGACATCGAACACAAGAAAATGGAGTTCGATCTAGCCAAGAACGGCACCATCGGATTAGAAAGTGCTTTCGGTGCCTTGCAAACGGTGTTGCCGTTAGACATCATTATTCAAAAGCTTACAGCAGCTAAGGCGATTTTCAACGTAGAAAGCCCTAGTATTGCTCTTGGCCAACTAGCCGATATCACCTTATTCACCCCTACCAAAGCGTGGACGTTTAGCAAGGAAGACATCCGCTCTAAATCGAAAAACTCAGCCTTTTTGGGCCAACCCATGATAGGGAAAGCTCTGGGAATATACCATAACCACTTATTTGTTTGCCATGGATAAAGAAACCATTGCCGAAGGGAAATCAATTGCGATTACGAGCTACATATTAATGGTAGGGGTCTTAATTGCCCTCTCCATGAACTCAGAGAGCAAGAACAAGTTTGCCTCCTTCCACATCCGTCAAGGATTAGGACTTACGCTGACGTTTATCTTATTAGGAGTTTCCATCAGCAGCTTTGAAAGCATCTACATTGCAGCGCCCATGTGGATTTTTATTTCGATACTAACGATGTATGGCATTTTCACCGCTGCCAAAGGAGAAACCACCCCACTCCCCTTATTGGGCAGTGTATTCCAAAAAGTATTTAAAAACATCTAATGGCTTTATCCCTTCACTACCTCATCAGAGAACCTAAATTAAAAAAGGAACAAAATCCTTTATTGTTGTTACTTCACGGCTACGGCAGTAACGAAGAAGACTTGTTTTCTTTTGCCAGCGAACTCCCGGAAGAATACTATGTGGTTTCGGCCCGCGCGCCTTATGATTTACTGTACGGCAGTTATGCTTGGTATGCTATCAACTTTGATGCCGATGAAAACAAGTTCTCGGATATCGAACAAGGCAAGCAATCCCGAGATTTGATCGCCAGCTTTATAGAAGAATTGCAAGCTACTTACCCTATAGATAAAGAAAATGTTACACTGATTGGATTTAGCCAAGGCAGTATTCTAAGCTATGCCATAGCCTTATCCTATCCTCAAAAAATCCAACGCGTAGTGGCACTCAGCGGCTACCTTAATACCGATATGGCAGTAGCGGATTATGCTTCGAATGATTTTACCAATCTGAAAATTTTTGCCTCACACGGCACGGTAGACCAAGTAATCCCAGTGGACTGGGCGCGCAAAGTACAACCCGCTATGCAAGCACTTGGCATCGATATTACGTACAAAGAATATCCTGTAGGCCATGGCGTGGCACCACAAAACTTCTTTGACTTAAAGCATTGGTTGCAATCCTAACATAAAAAAAGGTCTTGATTACTCAAGACCTTTTTTTATTATTGTTCGGTATCCGAACCCGTTACCTTCTTCCCTATTTCGCCATCACCCGAGAACTTATCGGCTCCCGCTTTCTTTAACACATAGCCGCTGTTGGCTACGAGTTGCCAATCGCCTAAGCTCCATACTTTCGTTTTATCACTTCCGCTTAAGATGATCGAACTTGTCTCATTTGGCAAAAAGACTTCCGCTTGCTTTAAATCTTCGCTAAAAAGAATATAGGCACTCAGGGTCTCGTCGGCATTATCGGGTTTGTCATTTGGATTCAATTGTAAACCCGAGAATACTTTCACACATTCTTTATTTACTTTCGACCAGATATACCCGGCCGAGGCTAAACAGCCGTTTTCGTCTTTATCATTGACTGCTGTGGAATCCTTTATTGCAGCATTGGCTTTCACGTCTTGCGCGTCCTCTTGGGCATCTTTCAATTTACACGAACTGAAGGCTACTACTAATGCTAAAAGTGCTATGGATTTTTTCATATTGTTACTTTCAAGGGGACTAATTTAATTCTTTTGGATATAAATACGAATTCATGATCTCAAAAGAAATATTTTGGTTTTCATCTACAAAATATTTTAGCAGCACCTCACCCCATATTTCTCCATTGCTGTAATTAGCAATAATCCAACGGTGGTTTAGTAATTTAACCTTGTTAATGATGTATTTTTGATTGCCCATCTTCGGCTGGTCTGTATATTTATTCCCTTCGGGGTCATCATTATAAGCTATTAACGCTTGCTTCACTTTTTCACTAAAAGCGCCCAGGTCGTTCTGCTGCAAATAGTTCTGCGCTCTGTCGTTATGCTCTAAAGAAAAGGCATCGGCATCATACAATTGGTTTGATACTAGGTTCAAACTGTCTTTAACTCGTTTATTGGTTTCCGTCAAGACTTGGATAGCCGCTCCGTCTTTAGCCGAAAAATATTTATACGTAAAAACATTCATTAATACTGCAATGATAAACAGGTAAAGAAATAAGGACTTTCTCATAAGGTTTAAATTGTAATTTCTAAATTATCGTAAGCCAAAAACACATGGGCTGGCAACTTTTCCTGTACGACCTCGTGAAATCCCATTAGATGACTAATGTGGGTAATATAGGCGCGTTCTGGTTGTACCAAATGTATAAAATCTAAGGCATCTTGCAAACTAAAATGTGAATGATGTGGTTCTTCTCGCAAGGCATTCACTACCAATACTTTTATCCCCTTTAATTTAGATACCTCACCGCTCTCCACTGTTTTCACATCGGTTAAATACGCAAAATCGTGCAAGCGGTAGCCAAATACTTGTAGGGATCCATGCCCCACATTGACCGGTACAATGGTCATATTCCCTATGGTAAAGGGTACATCATTCTGCACTTCATAGTCATCTACACTAGGAGCACCCGGATATTTATTCTCGGTCGCAAAGATATAGTCAAAACGTTGCTTGAGATTTTGCAAGACCCGTTGGTGGGCATAAACCGGTATGTTCTTTTGCTGTTTAAAGAAAAAAGGCCTAATGTCATCCAAGCCTGCCGTATGATCTGCATGTTCATGGGTAAACAATAAGGCATCTAAGGTCTCACAGCCGGACACTAGCATTTGTTGCCGGAAGTCGGGACCACAATCAATCACAATCGAATGCCCTTTCCAAGTGACCCATACCGACACGCGCAAACGCTTGTCTTTTACATCCTTACTCAAACATACAGGATGTTGACTCCCGATGACGGGAATGCCTTGTGAAGTACCTGTACCTAAAAAATAAACTTGCATAATTGCACGGTTTTTGATCATGTAAAAGTGACGGTTGGATTTAAAAGTAATTAATTACAAAAATAGACTTAATTATCTTTTTATAAAATAGCTATTTTACTAACTTTGCCCTGAAGATAAATTATTATGGATACTATTGTTTCAAACATTACCCTAAAAGGCGACAAAGCCATTGAATCGATTCCGGCGATCAAAGATAAAGCATTGCGCATTAACCTGAATGAAAACATTTATGGGACGTTTGCCGAGATTGGAGCTGGTCAAGAAACAGTTAGACATTTTTTCCGTGCTGGAGGTTCTTCGGGTACTATTGCGAAAGCAATGTCGGCGTACGATAAAGATTTTAGTGATGCGATCTACGGTGTTGAAGAAGATGGACGTTATGTAACGGAAAGCCGACTTAAAAAAATGTTGTCGCATGAAGTTCAATTAATAGAGCAACGTTTAAAAAGAGACAAGCACCCTAATAAAATATTCTTTAGTTACGCTAATACAGTTGCTACTATAGATTTTGCCAAACAATTCAAAGGCCACGGCTGGGTAGGAATCAAATATCAAGTGGAACCTGATGAAGACTATAACGAAATCATCCTACACATCCGTTTCAAAGAAACCGATGCTAAGTTGCAACAAGAAACCTTAGGTATCCTTGGGGTAAACCTTATCTATGGGGCTTACTACAAATACAACGACCCTAAGAAATTATTGCGCTACCTCTACGATCACTTAGACAAGGATCAATTAGAGATTGACACCATCAACTTTTCAGGACCTCGATTTGCCAACGTTGACAACCGTTTAATGAGTTTACAGTTGGTTAAAAACGGCATGACCGATGCGGTAATGTTTGGCCCCGATGGTAAAAACATACTACCGGCTTCCATTCTATATAAAAAGAACATCTTGGCACTACGGGGAAGTTTCCGACCCGTAACCAAAGTGAACATCAACATGTATGAAAAGTCCCTGAAGATGTTCTTACAGGAAAATAAAGTAGAAAAAGACAATGCCTTGGTCATCTTCGAAATCACTTTATCCAATTTGCGTTCAGAAGGCGAAATTGACGAAAGAGACTTCATGGATAGAGCCGAATTATTATGCTCGATAGGACATACCGTAATGATTTCCAATTTCCAAGAGTATTACCGGGTGGTGGAATACTTCTCTAGTTATACCAAGGCTCGTATGGGACTGGCTATGGGAGTTAACAATCTTATCGACATATTCGATGAGAAATACTACCGTCATTTAAGTGGAGGAATTCTTGAAGCGTTTGGTAAATTATTCTACCGCGATTTAAAAGTATTTTTGTATCCTATGGAAGGTGAAAATGGAGAAATCATTACTTCGCAAAACTTAAAGGTACACCCACGCATGAAAGAATTATACAAATTCTTCGCCTACAACGGGAAAGTGGTTGATATCACCGACTTTGATAAAGAAGACCTGAAAATATTCTCCCGTGAAGTATTGAAGATGATTAGTAGTGGTACCCCAGGATGGGAAAAACTACTTCCTGCCGGTATTGGAGAAATAATTAAGCAACACCACCTCTTTGGTTACGACCCTAACAAAGTGTTGTTAGAATCATAAACAAAAAAAAGCCAAGAAGTACTCTTGGCTTTTTTTTATACTTTATTTTAAAAGCTGAGCTGCATGAGCCTTTGTTTTAACATCGGTGATAACCTCATCGATAATTCCTTCTTCATTTATGACAAAAGTAGTACGGTGAATCCCATCGTATTCTTTCCCCATAAACTTCTTAGGACCCCACACGCCAAAGGCCTGAATCACTGTTTTATCTTCATCGGCAAGTAAGGGAAATGGAAAATCAAACTTCGCTTTAAATTTGGCTTGGGCTGAAGCACTATCTGCACTTACGCCTAGTAAAGCATAATTATGGGCTTGGAATCGTTCATAATTATCACGTAAATCACAAGCCTCAGCGGTACAGCCGGGGGTATTTGCTTTTGGATAAAAGAAAACCACCAACTTTTTCCCTTTATAATCAGCCAATTGATGTAAGTTCCCGTCCTGATCTTTCCCGGAAAACGAGGGTGCTTGATCTCCTTTTTGTAATGTTGTCATATTTTTGAGGTATAGTTTTATAAATTTACAGTCAAATTTAAACGAAAATGACCAAACAAGAGCGTTCAACCTTTGTTATAAATACGTTAAAAGAATACTACCCTGAAATCCCTATACCACTGGATCATAAAGACCCGTATACCTTATTGATTGCTGTATTGCTTTCGGCGCAGTGTACCGATGTTCGGGTAAATCAAATCACCCCGCTCCTCTTTGCTAAAGCAGACAATCCGTATGACATGGTTAAACTCACAGTAGAGGAAATAAAAGAAATCATCCGTCCTTGTGGCTTGTCGCCTATGAAATCTAAAGGCATTCATGGCTTGTCCCATATCCTTATTGAAAAACACAATGGAGCAGTTCCACAAAGTTTTGAAGCACTGGAAGCACTTCCAGCAGTAGGACACAAAACGGCTAGTGTCGTCATGTCGCAAGCATTCGGAGTGCCCGCGTTTCCTGTAGACACGCACATCCACCGATTGATGTACCGTTGGAATTTATCCAATGGCAAAAACGTTCAACAAACTGAAAAGGATGCCAAGGCGATATTTCCAAAAGAATTGTGGAATGACCTGCACCTGCAGATCATCTGGTATGGTAGAGAATATTGCCCCGCTAGAGGTTGGAATCTTGACAAAGACCTCATCACTAAAACCATCGGAAGAAAGGCGGTTCTTACTGAATACTATAAAGCTAAAAAATAACGAGTGTTATAAATTACCTGAACCATCGCTAGCCATATCCGTATAGACTACTTGGGAAATCTCGCCTAGGAATTGCGATAATTTTTTATTTTCTTTCCCTTTAGTCATGATCGTCAGTAAATACGGTTTGCTGTTCAAGTAAACGATAGCCGACTCATGTAATTGTTTTTGGGTTTGATTCCCCGACTCACCAAATTTGTGTGCTACTCTTGTATTGGCAGGCAAGCCTTTGATGATACCTTCTTTAAAATCGCATTGCGCCAATAACTGACCTGCATATTCTGAGTCATCCACATTCAAATACCCTGCATTGTATATCGCTCTCATGAAATAGGAATACTCCTTAACTGAAAATTTAAACTGTGACGCGTAGATATTGGGTACTTCTAGGTTCATATCCTTAAACATCTTTTGCAATACTTTACTATCCATATTGTTTTCTAATAGAACGGTTGCCGCATTATCAGAATATTTAATCATGTAAGTTAGTAACTCTTTTATGGTATAGGACTGACCAACGGTTATGGTCTTTGAAGGAAACGCAATATCTTTACCCGTATTGACTGCCGCAGTGTAAGGAACTCGCTTATTTAAAAAACCAGGGTTGATTTCGTTCATCTTCAATATAGTAATCAAAACGGGTACTTTAAATAACGACCCTGGATCGTATTTTTCTGATTCATTGATCGCCATCCATTCGTTATGATTATACTCTCTTACATAAATGGACGCCGATTCAATATCACCAATAGATTTATACTTATCGATGATGCTGATCAGCTTTTGCTTTGTATTCATTAATAAATCGGATTCACAATCTTCATCCACAAACATTAGAGGCTTAACATATTTAAAACCACCCATCCGCTTTACATCATAATTACAAGAAACCGGGGTATTATTCAATTGCTCTGTAAATTGCTTTTCTTTCCACAAATTTGTAAGATAAAAAGTGCCAAGGATTACTATAAATGTGGCTAAGAAGGCATGTAGTAGCGAAAAACGCTTGTTTTTAAAGGAAATCATTTTTTTTGGGGTTTTGAGGTATTATATTATCGGCAAAATTAACTATTCTTTTTTATTCATTTATCAAATTCACCACGGTTTTATAGTAATTTACCGCATTTTTAACATTAAATTATCATATCCAAGCTAGGTCATTTGATATAAAACAATTCAATTGCGTTTTACCCTAAGAAAAAAGCAGCATGGACCTTTGCCTATGCTGCTTCATTATTTTCTACTCCTATACCACTAATGCACTTTTATAACCGTATCTTCAGTAAGCTTTAGCGCTGCTGCTACCGAATTATAGTCGGCAACCTTAAATTTACTTTTATTACCAATATACGCGGGAACCACTACAACTCTGAACACTTGTCCTACACTGTAGCCTGGAGAAACCGCTGGTAAATCAAAACCCTCCATGTGCAATTCTGTATCAAATCGGGTAAAGTCAAAATCATAGCGTAAATCTAGCGTTCCATCGTCAAAGAAATAGGTTTCTGGTAATGGTTTCCATATCTTCTCTCCTTGAAAATATCCTGTTAAGCGGTATACTAAGATCATATCCGAAGTATAAATAGCATGTGGATAAGTCAGCAACTGACTAAAACCATTTTCAACCGTAAAGTTTACATTGGAATATTCAAAAACTTCACTTATGGTATCATTATCGACTGGGTTCGCATTAGAATTATCCGTAGAACAACTTTGTAACGTCATCATCCCGATAAACGCTAGCACTAGAGTAATTTTTTTCATAACTTATTTTATTAATAGGATTAATGATATAAAGGTCTATTCAATATTGATGCCAAAGTATACATTTAACAAATAATTGTACCTTTGTATCTATGGGAAGGAACAATGATAAAAACATTAAAGCGCACAACGACAAGTTGCATAAGGCGCAAGACAAGGCTAAATCTAAAAAAGCAGCCCGTGCAGAACAGTTAAAAGCCATTCTAAAAAAATTTAACGAAACGAAACCATAAAAAAGCCTCCTGAGTTAGGAGGCTTCAATCTTTATGTAAGCAGGCTATTATTCTTTGATCACTTTCTGTGTAAACAAGCCTTTATCTGTTTCTAATTTCACTAAGTACACCCCAGAAGCATTAGCTGTTAAATCTAAGGAATTGCCCACTAGCATTCCTAAAGCGTTATAGACCATAACCTTTGTCACTTGTAAACTGCTTTGCGGCAACTGCAACAAGCCTTTTGTAGGATTCGGGTACAATCGCATGCCTGCGTTGTCGTAAAAAGTAGGCGTTGCTAAGTTGGTCCAAGTATAACAATCAGAAACCGATATACAACCGTTAGTTGTCAATTGAACCGCAAAATTACCTGAATTCGTTGGCGTAAATGTTTGCGCAGTAGCCGCTGCAATAGGTTCGTTTGCATTATCACAATCCAACCATTGGTAGGTCGTACCCGCCAACGTTCGGTCGGCAGTCAAACTTAAGTCGGAAACCGTCACTCCCGTTGTAAATGCATTTTGAGAATCCGCAATCTCGACCGGTAATGTTATGGTATCGGTTTGAGCCGGATCACAAAATTGATTTGTAACCGTTAGTGTAACTAGTTGTGTCCCTGGACAAGAGAAACTGTGTGTTGGATTTTTAACACTACTATGTGCTGTTCCATCGCCAAAGTCCCAATCTGACACATCAAAATTAGTACTTAAATTAATGAACGATACTGACGCCGTTTGGGTTGTAGGATCATAATCGGCTGCAACTGGAACGTTAGTAAAGAAAGCGGTAGGTGGTAAACAACGTTGGATGTCAATATAGGTTGTCGTGGTAGGTGCCCAAACGCCGGCCACCTCTTGTCCAGATACTTCTAATACCGGAATACCGTAGGCAGGATCAAACCATTTGTACGAAATCGTAGTTTGGGTTTGTGTTGTGGTTTGCCCTTGAATAACCAACGTAATATCTTCGGTCAACGTAGACTTTATTTTTAAGACACTGGCGAAGGTTCCGAAAGGGGTAGTTAAGGCTCCCCATCCTTCAACCACATTCTCACGAGTACCCACTGAGTTATAACTGAGCGGCACATTCAACGCGTTTAAATCAAAAGCAAGTGTAGTCGGATTACTGTAGGTATCATTATAATTCATAGGAAACTGATACAAAATATCGGGTTGGCTATAACTTACCGTAAAAGGCAAGGTTAACCCGGTTACCGTAACATTGGCCCCTATCATTTTATTGGCAAAATTAGCGCTACTTAGCTTACTGTGCATATAGGCATTGGTCAAACCAAAACCTTGAATTTGCAATCCTTCTAATTGCTTGGTCGCCAAGTTAAAATTGGAATTAAATTGGGAATTACAAGTAAACAAAAAGTTATTAGATAAGCACCAAGAAGTTTTATATCCCGTGCTGTTAGGATTTTCCCAAAGGATATTGTCTTGGGTATTCGGACTCAAAGCACTATAATCCCAAACGACATTTGGTCCAGCCACTGTAAAATCAAAGCCAGTCAGTGCAGTAGCGTTACTGACGATAAAGGTATCATTAATCGAAGCAAAGTCGGATGATTGATACGTAGTTTGCGACCAGCCCAGAGCTGATAGCATTCCGAATAAGGCTAAAGTAATTTTCTTCATATTTTAATTTGTTTTGACGGCCTAAATATAAGGATTATTTTAATGTAGCCTTATTATAATCAACACATTAAAAGGAGCTATCCAATGGAATCAACTTGATTTCTTGCTACTTTAGGTTTTACGGGTATCCAAACGGTTTCTTCTGAAGTAGGGTTGTTATGTTTGTATAACCGTCCTAAAATTTCAAAATGGGGTCGGTTATCCACTATAAAGTCTGACGCTGGCAGCCATTCCATAAAAATACTTTGAAAGAAAGAGGCCGCATTGGCAGGGATTCCTTGATAGGTAAATATGGCATAGAGGCCTTCGGGAATTTCGAGCGCTTCCATGCCTTCTGGAACGAGATGGTTATCTTTTACGGGTACTGTCGCCCACTTAGTAAATGGGGTGTGCATTCCAAAGTCAAAACCTTCAGGATAAATTTGGATACTATACAAGTCTTCTCCTAGTCTGCTGGTAATTTCGTGCCTATGAGGCATAAATCGTTGCCACATTGCCACCGACAAATCATGGGCAAAAGACATGGTTTGACTTAAACCAATAAGCGCTAGTTGCGGATGAGATTTAATAATTGGGACCATAACGAAAAACAAATTGGCGGTTATTCCACTACAAAGTCACCTTCATAGGAACCTGTTAAGACAACCTCTTCGTTTGCTAGATTGATGGCTTGAACATTTTGGAATTCAAGTTTGTATCGCTTTCCGCCCATGGCCGTTACTTTAACCGTATAGCCTACCATACTGAAGGAGGAATTGTTTTTACGATATTCACCACCAGCTAAAAGCGTTTCTCCAATCACGGCAGGGCCAAAATCATACACCCCATTGGGCGCACTACTTGAAACTAAAGGATAATTAACTTTAAACGTAATGCATTCATAATCAGCCGAAGCAACCCCTCCCTTTTCAAGGGTAAAACGCACCGCTCCTTGACCAACATAGGAAGAAGTTTCATTAGTTAACGTAGCTTTAGCAGGGACAAACGGTACATTGCTTATCATAATACTCGAAAGAACATTGTTTTTCGAATCGGAAGAACAAGAAGTTACTCCCCATGTTATCAGTACTAATAGGACGAAATACTTTTTCATTTTTTGGATTTTACATATTTCTGCGGTACTGCCCTCCTACTTCAAATAAGGACGCGGTAATCTGTCCTAGCGAACAATACT
The DNA here is from genome assembly GCA_046051865.1 of Bacteroidota bacterium. GTDB lineage: Bacteria > Bacteroidota > Bacteroidia > Flavobacteriales > Flavobacteriaceae > Flavobacterium. The sequence continues at coordinate 16,634 of JBJONL010000044.1, forward strand.
TGGTCGCTTCCATAAGCTTTTCGAATAAGTTTTTATTCATGATCGCGGCTTCTTGCAAGGCCTCTAGCTGACCTTCTTCTATGCCTTTGTTGGCTTTATGCAGGTTGGTCAACGTTTGAATTTGGAATTCTTTCTCTTCTTCAGTTGCTCTAATGACTTCTAATGGAACTACCGTTGGTGATCCTTTAGAACTCAAGAAGGTATTCACTCCGATGATTGGAAACTCACCGGTATGCTTTAAGGTTTCGTAATACAAACTTTCTTCTTGTATTTTGCTGCGTTGGTACATTGTTTCCATTGCCCCTAATACGCCGCCGCGTTCTGTGATTCTATCGAATTCTTGTAACACAGCCTCTTCGACTAAATCAGTCAACTCTTCGATAATAAACGAGCCTTGGATTGGGTTTTCATTTTTAGCCAACCCTAATTCTTTATTAATAATCAACTGTATGGCCATAGCGCGACGAACCGACTCCTCTGTAGGCGTTGTAATGGCTTCGTCATATGCGTTAGTATGCAATGAATTGCAATTGTCATAAATAGCATACAGTGCCTGTAGTGTAGTTCTAATATCATTGAAGTCAATTTCCTGAGCATGTAGGGAACGTCCGGAAGTTTGAATATGGTATTTCAACATCTGCGCGCGCTCATTTGCATTGTATTTGTTCTTCAGGGCTTTCGCCCATATTTTACGTGCTACCCGACCAATTACGGCATATTCTGGATCAATTCCGTTTGAAAAGAAGAAGGATAAGTTGGGTCCGAAATCATTAATATTCATCCCTCTGCTTAAATAATACTCTACATAGGTAAATCCATTAGCTAGGGTAAAGGCTAATTGTGTGATCGGATTTGCCCCTGCTTCGGCGATATGATACCCTGAAATAGAAACTGAATAAAAGTTACGCACATTTTTTTGGATAAAATACTCCTGTACGTCGCCCATTAATCGTAAGGCAAACTCGGTAGAGAAAATACAAGTGTTTTGCGCTTGATCTTCTTTCAAAATATCCGCCTGCACGGTACCGCGGACTTGCGCCAGTGTTTTTACTTTAATATCTTGGTACACGTCGGATGGCAATACTTGGTCTCCGGTAACGCCTAATAACAATAATCCTAATCCATTGTTCCCTTGGGGAAGTTCACCGTTGTAACTAGGGCGTTCCACCCCTTTCTTCTTGTAGATTTCGTTAATTTTTTCTGCAACTTCTACTTGAAGGTTATGCTCTATGATGTATTTTTCACAGTTTTGGTCAATTGCTGCATTCATAAAAAAACCTAACAACATTGGTGCCGGTCCGTTAATAGTCATAGAAACGGAAGTCAAGGGATGACTTAAATCAAACCCTGAATACAACTTCTTAGCATCATCCAAACAGCAAATAGACACCCCTGCATTTCCAATTTTACCATAGATATCCGGACGTAAATCAGGATCGTTTCCATATAAAGTTACACTGTCAAACGCTGTAGATAAACGCTTGGCAGGCAGACCTAAAGAAACATAATGAAAACGTCTATTCGTCCGCTCTGGACCACCTTCCCCGGCAAACATGCGGGTAGGATCTTCTCCTTCGCGTTTAAACGGATACAATCCAGAGGCAAATGGAAATTCTCCGGGTACATTCTCTTGTAAGTTCCATTTTAAAAGATCGCCCCAAGCTTGGTATTTAGGTAACGCTACCTTGGGAATTTGGCTGTGCGACAAACTCTCGGTATGGGTTTCTATTTTGATTTCCTTATCTCGTACTTTAAAGCTGTATACTGGATTTTTATACTTATTTACTTTAGCATCCCAAGTCAAAATCACTTCCCAATTAAAAGGATCTAAATTCATTTTTACCCGGTCAAACTCTTTAACTAATAAGTTTAAGAACTCTTTGTTATCCTCATTAGTATTCAACGTAGTAACATCAATACCTGATCGATCAATAGTTGGAGCATTTTTAGCAACCGACTCCATCGTTTTATAAATTCCGTAAAGCTTTTGAGCCACCTCAACTTGTGTTAAAACGGTCTCATCATATTTACGGTTGTTCTCTGCAATTTCAGATAAATAACGTGTTCTATGAGGAGGGATGACAAAGATCTTCTCACTCATTTCGCGGGTAATTTCAAAAGTCGATTGCAATGCAGCACCCGTTTTCTCCACCACTTTATCCATGATTCTTTTGTAGAGTGTATTCATCCCAGGATCATTAAATTGCGAAGCGATCGTACCGAACACAGGCATATCATCTGGATTTACATCCCAAAGGTTATGATTTCGTTGGTATTGTTTTTTAACATCCCGTAAAGCATCTAGAGCACCACGTTTGTCAAATTTGTTTAAGGCTACTAGATCGGCAAAGTCTAGCATATCAATTTTTTCCAATTGGGTAGCCGCACCAAATTCGGGCGTCATCACATAGAGGGAAACATCAGAATGCTCAATAATTTCAGTATCTGACTGTCCAATTCCGGATGTTTCTAAAATGATAATATCATATTTAGCCGCTTTAAGAACTTGAATTGCCTCGTTTACATATTTAGATAACGCTAAATTAGACTGACGTGTAGCTAAGGAACGCATATAAACTCTCGGATTATTAATCGCATTCATTCTAATTCGGTCACCCAGTAAAGCCCCACCTGTTTTACGTTTCGAAGGGTCTACAGAGATTAAACCAATCGTTTTTTCTGGAAAGTCGATTAGAAATCTTCTAACTAATTCGTCCACCAATGATGATTTTCCAGCGCCACCCGTACCGGTTATACCTAAGACTGGTATTTGACTAGTTTTATTTTTCTTATGAATGGCATCCAACGTCTCTTTAGCTACTTCTGGAAAGTTCTCTGCGGAAGAGATCACACGTGCAATAGCTGTTGGATTCTTTTCTTCTAAATAATTTATTTGTCCGTTCAAGACATCCCCTACCGGATAATCGGATTGCATTACTAAATCGTTAATCATACCTTGCAATCCCATAGCGCGCCCATCATCAGGAGAATAAATACGAGTAATTCCATATTCGTGTAACGCTGAAATCTCGCTAGGCAAGATTACACCACCACCGCCACCAAAGATCTTAATATGGCCCGCTCCTTTTTCCTTTAATAAATCATACATGTATTTGAAGTACTCATTATGCCCTCCTTGATAGGAAGTCATAGCGATGGCATTGGCATCTTCTTGTATGGCTGTATTCACCACTTCTTCTACACTTCGATCATGGCCTAGGTGAATTACTTCAACTCCGGTAGCTTGAATGATGCGTCGCATGATGTTTATCGCAGCATCGTGACCATCAAACAGTGATGCAGCGGTAACGATTCTAACTTTATTTTGGGGAATGTAAGGTATTTGTGGTTCCATAATGCGGATTTGATAATTTAAGTGCCGCAATTTACGCAAATAATAAAAAATATTTGATAAAACGACTGGCATAATTTTTGGATACTTTAGTACAAAATTAACCGTTTATACTAAATACGTTTTTACCTTTGGTCTTCCGCCTGTTGCGGTTCCATTGACGACATGCTAACCCTTACAAAACGCGATACGAAATGAATAAATCGAAACTCTTTTTCTTGCTCTTAGTGCCTACGATAGGCTTTTCTCAAATTAGCATCTTAGACCAAATAAAAAATGAAGTTAAAAAAGTAATCCCGGTAAACTTACCAACGGCGACACTTAGCAATGCGGATATCGCCTCTGGCCTTAAAGAAGCATTAAATAAAGGTATTGAAAAACAAGTAACCAAGCTGACTGCCGTTGACGGCTTTTATAAAAACGAAATGGTAAAAATCCTTTTGCCGGACGAATTAAAGAAAGTAGATAAAGCGTTACGAAAAATAGGATTAAGTTCGCTCGCCGACAAAGGCTTGCTTATGCTAAACCGCGCCGCCGAAGACGCAGTAAAAGAGTCAACCCCTATTTTTGTGGACGCGGTAAAAAACATGAGTTTTACAGATGCTAAAAACATCTTAATGGGAACTGAAAATTCGGCTACTACGTACCTACAAACCACTACTACTTCCCCGTTGTATGGAAAATTCAATCCGGTCATCAAAAATTCGTTTACCAAAGTAGGGGCCGATAAAGTATGGGCTGAAATCATTAAAAGGTACAATAAGATTCCACTAGTCAAAAAAGTCAACCCTGACCTAACTGATTATACGACGAACAAAGCCTTAGAAGGAGTATTCAAAATGATTGCGGTTGAAGAGAAAAACATCCGTACCGACCTTACTTCAAGAACCTCAGATTTACTGAAGAAAGTATTTGCCATGCAAGACCACAAGTAGTTCTTAACTAAGTGTTAAAATTTTAGAAATCAATAACATAAGAATAACATATCCTTAACATCAAGCTGCCAGTGGACGCTGTATCTTTGTACTATAATAAATTTGGTTTTTTATTATTTTTGGTTAGGGTTAGTTTAAGAATGCCAGCATGAACATGTTGGCATTTTTTTTAGGCGATACTTTGGTGCATCTTTTTGAAATAGGCTATGGCTTTAACTAGCCGACTTCCATACCAAGAAAAATATTCACCATCTACGAAAACTGTTTTAGCATGATGAGTAAAGCGACCCAATTCAAAGGCATGCTCATCTGCAAACGGAAAAGGCTCGGAAGAAAGTAACACCAAATCAGGGTCGCCTTCAAGTCTGATTTTCTTCAATTCGACTTCGGGATACCGACCCTCCTTATCCTCATAAATATTTTGAAAATTATTCAGTCGTAGCATCTCATTGATGAAAGTTCGATTTCCCGCTACCATATAAGGATTGGCCCAAATAAAATAGGCTACTTTTTTGAAAGGGATATCCTTAGTAAACTGTTTGAAATCCCGAACGGCATAGTTTATTTTATCGACCCACTTTTGTGCTTCAGTTCGGGTATTGAACAAGGTTCCAAAATCTGTTATCATGGTCTCATTATCCTGCAACGTAACAATATCGGTTACCCAAACGGGACAAATTTTCGAAAGTTCCGCAACTATCTCTGGGGTGTTCTCTTCTTTATTAGCAATAATTATGTCGGGCTGCAGCAATCGTATTTTCTCAAAATGCACCTTCTTGGTACCTCCTACTACTTTTTTGATTGATTTAAAATGAAAGGGATGTACACAAAATTTTGTTATCCCTATTACACTGTCCTCCAGTCCTAGATCAAATAATAATTCGGTTTGTGACGGCACTAAAGAAACGATGCGCTTTGGGGTAGTTTCAAAAACGTGTTGGGTTCCCAGTTGGTCTATTAAAACTTTAGGAGTCTTCACCATAAACGAGCTTTATAGGGAAGCCGATTTCATTATACCAGCCATTTCCTGTTGCACTTTTAAAGCCTCTGCCCTAGCCTGTTCTGCAAAATCAGTTCCGGCAGAAGCATAAATGATGGCACGCGAGGAATTGATTAGTAAACCAACTTCTTCATTCATTCCGTATTTACATACTTCTGACAAACTGCCTCCCTGTGCACCTACTCCAGGTACCAGTAGAAAACGGTCAGGAACCAATTGGCGTATCTCTTTAAAATATTCTGCTTTAGTAGCGCCTACAACATACATTAAGCGCTGACTGTTTTGCCATGTCCTAGAGGTTTTGAGTACCGTCTTGTAAAGAGCTTCACCATCGGTAGTTTTGGTTTGAAAATCAAACGCCCCTTCGTTTGACGTTAAGGCCAGTAGGATGGTATGTTTATTTTCAAAAGCCAAAAACGGTTCAACCGAATCCTTTCCCATATATGGGGCAACGGTTATACTATCAAAATTCAAATCTGCTAAAAAAGCTTTAGCATACATTGTGGAAGTATTTCCAATATCTCCCCGTTTTGCATCGGCTATGGTAAAAAGCAATGGATGCTTTTCATTGAGGTACTTTATCGTTTTTTCTAAGGATTGCCATCCTTTTAATCCGTAGGCTTCATAAAAGGCTGTATTGGGTTTATAGGCAACGCATAAATCATGTGTCGCCTCAATAATAGCCTTATTGAATTCAAAAATGGGGTCCTCATGTGTTAAAAAATGTGGTGGTATCTTGGTTAGGTCCACGTCCAATCCAATACAAAGAAAGGACTGCTTTTGCTTAATCTGTTGTACGAGTTGTGTTGTAGTCATGTAAAAATGTTGTCGGACAAAGTTACTAATTTCACTTCATAAAAAAAGCCTCAATACATGAGGCTTTTATTTTAATATACTTCGCTTTCTTTAAGTTTCTCCATATTGTTGACCAATTGTAATTCGTCCACAAACTTTTGAATTTTTCCGTTCATTACGCCATCCATATCAAAAACGTCTAATCCTATACGGTGATCGGTAACACGTCCTTGCGCATAATTATACGTACGAATCTTTGCCGAACGGTCACCAGAACTTACTTGAGAAGTACGCTTGGTTGCATCTTCAGCTTGTTTCTTAGCTAATTCTTGCTCGTATAAACGCGAACGCAATACTTCAAGTGCTTTGTCTTTATTTTTATGTTGGGATTTTTGATCTTGACATTGTGCCACTAATCCTGAAGGGATATGCGTTAAACGCACAGCCGATTTAGTTGTATTAACGGATTGTCCTCCTGGTCCGGACGAACAAAAGAAATCAACACGCACGTCATTCATATCAATTTGTACGTCAAATTCTTCGGCTTCTGGCAAAACCATCACCGTCGCTGCGGACGTATGCACACGTCCTTGCGTTTCTGTTTGCGGTACACGTTGCACTCGATGTACACCAGCTTCAAATTTCAAGGTTCCATAGACATCCTCACCCGTAACTTCAAAAATCACCTCTTTGAATCCTCCAGAAGTTCCTTCATTCATATCAACTACGGAGGTTCTCCATCCTCTAGCTTCACAATATTTAGTGTACATACGATATAAATCACCTGCGAAGATTGATGCCTCATCACCTCCAGTACCAGCGCGAATCTCGACCATTACATTTTTGGCGTCTTCTGGGTCTTTCGGAATCAACATGAATTTGATTTCATCTTCTAAATGCGGTAAGCGCTCTTTGGCTTCGTCCAACTGCATCTTTGCCATTTCTACCATTTCAGCATCCGAACCATCAGCAATTATTTCGTTAGCCTCTTTAATATTGGCATCCAGAGTAACATATTCGTCACGTTTCTCCATCAAATTCTTCAATCCTTTATATTCCTGATTTAACTGAACATAACGTTTTTGATCGGAGATAACATCGGGTTGAATAATCAAATCCGAAATCTCATCAAAACGTTGCTTTACATACTGTAATCTATCTAACATCTTGTGTTCTTTAATTCGGGTGCAAAAATAGTAAAAAAACTGTATATATAAATACGATCAGTTGGCAGATTTTTTATAGTATTGTAACGGTTAATAAACATCCTACTATGAAAACAAGTATTGCAGTACTTTCATTATTCTTACTGGTTTCGTGCCAAAAGAAATCCGATACGAATTATGAAAAACTAAATAAAATGAGTTGGTTAAAAGGTCGTTGGGAGCAAAAACTTCCCGAAGGACTATTAGTGGAAAACTGGAAAAGCGAAAACGACAGTACTTTTAGTGGCGAAACCTATTTTATTATTTCAAAAGACACACTACATTATGAAGACCTCAAATTAGTTCAAAAAGAGGATAAACTAATTTATGTAGCCACAGTAAAAGGTCAAAATAACGATCAGCCCGTTGAATTTAAACTCACATCCGATAACGATAAGACGTTTGATTTTGAGAACCCTACCCATGATTACCCTCAAAAAATTACGTACACACAAGTAAATGCTTCACAAATAAAAGCTACAATTTCAGGTAAGCAGCAAGGAAAAAGTAGCCAAGAAAGCTTTATTATGAGCAGAAAATAAAACCAGAAATAAGTTGATTTCTATCGAAAACCTCGCTTTTAGTGAGGTTTTTTCCTTTTATACAATGCAATAAATCAGGCAAATAAAAACTTTATTTATATTTAATCTAAATAAAGTTTGTAATTTAAAACAACGTATTTATATTTGTGCATTATTTTTAATTATTCTAAATAAATGTATAAAATTATTCTACCACTGGCCTTTAGTTTCTGTTTAAACACTTTCGCACAAGAAAAATATTCGGCAGAACAAGAAGATTTAACCGCTATAACCGATACCATTAAAAATAAGAAAGGAGAAGTATTAAAGGAAGTTGTAATCCTTTCACAACAACAAAAAGCTATTGTAAAAGCAGGGAAAACAGCTATTAAACCTTTAGACTTGCCGCAAGCTACGTTTGTTGTAGGCAAGGAAACCATCAAACAACAGCAAATACTCCGACTCTCAGACGTCTTAAAAAATGCCAATGGTGTTTATGTGTCTGGTGCCAGTAATGCCTCCGGCAATAATCAAGAAGAATTAGGATCAAGAGGTTTTACATTTAGCGGCGCAAACACGTTTAAAAATGGTGTTCGCGTTAATGGGTCATTAATCCCTGAAACCAATTCGTTAGAAAGTATTGAAATTTTAAAAGGCAGTGCCGCACTATTATATGGAAATGTTGCGCCTGGCGGAATATTAAATCTTATCACAAAAAAACCACGTTTTGATCATGGTGGAGAAATAAGCTTCAGGACCAGTGAATACAACTTTTTCAAACCAACTTTTGACGTCTATGGAAGTGTTAATAACAGTACGACAGTAGCCTACCGTTTCATATCAAGTTATGAGCAAGGGAATAGTTTTAGAACCAATGTGCAAGCCGACCGAATCTATTTTAACCCCTCATTTCTACTTGATATTTCATCTAAAACGAATATTACGATTGAAGCCGATTATACCATGGACAATAGAACACCCGATTTTGGTTTAACAACGATTGATTACAAAGTTATTGAATCACCTAGAAACTTATTTTTAGGATTTAATTGGGGGCGATTTAGATCGGAACAAGTTGGTTTCACCTCAACCATTAATCATGATTTGACCAAAAATTGGCAATTAAAAGGAATCTTTTCCTATCAAGGATATAACACCAATTTATTATCAAGTCTGCGACCAAATGCAACCAATTTAGTGCAAGCGAACGGAGATTGGACTAGAGGGGTACAAAAAACGGAAGCAGAGCAAGATTATAGTTTGGTAGAAATAGACCTGAACGGGAAATTTAGCACGGGAAAAATAAATCATTCTTTGCTTTTTGGCGCTGATGCAGATCAAAGCAACACCGCTACCTTAGCCTATAAGAACATCACGTTTTATGATAAGATAAATATATACAATCCGTATTATGTCATTGAGAAAAATCCAATTTATGCTAATACAATTGAACCAAATATGGATAAAAATACTAATGCTCTAGCTACTATAAAAAGAGCTGGGTTCTATTTTCAAGATTTAATGGACGTAACTACAAAGTTTAAAGTATTGGCCGGATTGCGATACAGCTATTTGGAAAACACTACTAATACACTAACCTTTTCAACTAATGAAAATGTAGAAACAAAAACAAATGACAATATTATTTCTTCAAGATTAGGGTTGGTTTTTCAACCCACCAAAACAAATTCACTTTTTGCTAGCTATTCAGATTCTTTCGTTTTAAATACGGGAACAGACCGAAATTTAAAAGCTTTGCCAAATTCGAGAATTGATCAATACGAACTAGGAATTAAAAATGAATTCTTTAAAGGAAAAGTAGTAGCAAATCTTACCACATATTTAATTGATTACGGAAATTTGGCGCAAACCGATTTTTCCAACGGAAACACTAATACGAACATCAAAGAACTAGCCGGTGCTTATCAAAGTAAAGGAGTTGAACTTGACATTACTGGGCAATACAAAGGGTTGAGATTAATAGGTGGCTATAGTTTTAATGAAACAAAATATACAAAAAGCAATATCTATGATGCGGGTACTCGTCTACGATTTTCTCCAAAACATACCGCAAATGCAAGTGCTTTTTACACGTTAGAAAAAACGAAGCTAAAAGGATTGGAATTAGGTTTGCAATCAACCTATATCGGCGAACGTTTAGGGGGAAGATTAAAACCTAACAACGCATCTACACCAGCAGAATTAGCCCGTAAGCCAATTCCTGTTGAAGGATTCATACAAGTTGATTTATCTTTAGGCTATAGCATAAAAAATCTTACAATTAGAACAAGATTGTCAAACATAGGAAATGTGGTGAGCTACTATGTTTACGATGATAATACTGTCACACCCATTGCCCCAAGAATGTTAACAACGACCTTATCTTATAAATTCTAAAAATGAAACAAGCTAAAATCAGAAATTTGCACCGTGACCTAGGTTACTTTTATATTGGGTTAATCATTTCTTTCGCGCTCTCTGGCATCTTAATGAACCACAGAGAAAGTTGGCACACCGAAAAATATACCATTGAAACCAAAGCAATCGATGTCAAACTTCCTACAGAGGACAAAATAAACGAAACCTTTGCTGATTCTTTAGGAAAAGCATTAGGTATAGAAGACAAAATACGGCGCCATAAAGTTGACGAAGGAAAATTCAAAATTTCATTCGAAAAGCACGATCTCGAAATTGATCTTACATCCGGCAAAGGGGAAATCGTTTCCTATATTAAAACGCCTATTATTAGCCAAATGATGAAATTGCATAAGAATACTTCAAATTGGTGGATCTATTATGGCGATATTTTCGGTATTTCTTTAATTATTATTGCTATTACTGGTGCCCTTATGATACCAGCCGGGAAGTTTACCTTTAAACAAAGAGGATGGAAACTGGCCATTGCCGGTATTGTAGTCCCTTTGCTTGTTTTGTTTTTTTTAAATTAATAATTAGAAAGCTCTCTTACAGGGAGCTTTTTTAATATTACATCGAATAATTCTTAAACATATAGATCCAAATCATTCGCGAGAGTCGAATATTGAAACAACTTAGCAGTACGATTACAACACCTATAATTGGGATGATTTTTAAATCAAAAGTTTCGTCAAAAAAAGGGCTGGCTACAAAATAAGTGATTATCCCCTCGCCCACTGTCAAAGCGTAATTGACAAACATAGCCCCAAAGAAATATCCAGGTTCTTTTTCATAGGTATAGCTACAATGACTGCACTGCTTATGCATTTTAGGAAATCCAATACTAAAGTAAAAACTCTTGTCCGCAAAAACGTTACCTTTATAACAATTGGGACATTCATTTCGGAAAATATGATACAAACTAGTTAACATACTAAAATTTTAATACAAAGATAGTATGTTACGAATAACCGAATGTTTCGTAATTTCGCCAATACTAGCACAATCAAGACATTTTGAAAAAGAATCCTATTTACAGTATTGAAAATTTTAAAGCACCATTAAACATTAAAGATCTGTATGTCAACACTTTTAAAAAGCATCTTGAAACACACAATTTTATTGAAAAACCACATCGACATACTTTTTATTTATTAGTACTATTCACAAACGGTAGTGGGTCACACCACATTGATTTCGCCAAATACAACATTAAACCAGGAACCTTATTTGTATTGCAACCGGGACAGATACACCATTGGGAATTATCGGCTGATATTGAGGGATACATCATCTTCTACTCTCAACCCCTTTATAATTTGTATTTTGGTCACAAAAAAATCGAAGACTATCCCTTCTATCAATCGGTAATGAATCGACCAGACCTTATTTTTGAGAAAGATGAATTGGCACAAATCCGACCTTATTTTGATTTGATTCTAAAGGAAAATTTATCGAGTTTACCTAAAAAAGAAGATATACTTTTAAATCTATTGGATTGCATTCACATTGAAATCTCAAGAAAATACCTTTTGAACACCCATCATATTTCGCATACCTATAATTACAAAATGCATCAATTTGAACAAATTTTGGAACAGTACTATGCAACCGAAAAATCGCCTTCTTACTATGCTTACAAGATGAATATTACGCTGAAACATTTAAACCGAATCAGCAAAGAAATTCTAAACCAAACTGTGACTGAACTCATTACTACACGTGTCGTACTGGAAGCAAAAAGACTTTTAATTAATCCGAAGTTATCTATCAATCAGGTAGCGGAGGTACTTGGCTTTGACCATTATTCCTATTTCACCAAACTGTTTAAAAAGCAAACTGGTGTTACGCCTAGTGCGTTTAGAAATAGTCTACATTAAAAACCCTCGTCTATTGCTAAACGAGGGATACCTATGTTCTTTGTTTTTTACAACTATTGTTTCACCGGAATATTTTCTAAAATAGCCAATAAAAATTTCCAGAATTTCTGAGAAGAACTAATAGAAGCTCTTTCGTCAGGACTGTGGGCGCCATGAATAGTAGGCCCAAACGAAATCATATCCATACTCGGATAATTCGTTCCTAAGATACCACACTCTAAGCCCGCATGACAAGCAACCACACTTGGTTTAGCATTGTTCTGCTTTTCATAGATACTTACTAATACATCCAATATCTCAGAATTTACATTAGGCGTCCATCCTGGATAGCTTCCGCCAAATTCTACCTCACAACCAAACAATTCATAAGCCGAACGCAAAGCATTGGCTAAATCCATTTTCGAACTTTCTACCGATGAACGGGTTAAGTTTTGGATGGAAATAGTCCCTTCTCTTACAATTACTCTTGCTATATTATTAGAAGTTTCTACCAAATCAGCCATATCAGCACTCATACGGTACACACCATTATGAGCCGCATACAAAGCACGCAATAAGCCTTCTTGCACCCCTAAATCCATTACCTTACTCGGCAAATCACATTTTACGATTTCAATAGAAAGATTAGGTTCTGTAGTCTTAAACTCTGCTTTAATGTCATTGATGATTTCCTGCATATCAAACACAAAGGCTTCATCATACATACCCGCTACAATCACTTGGGCAACACTCTCGCGGGGGATTGCATTACGCAAACTTCCTCCACTGATTTCCGAAATCTGTAAACCAAAATTCTCAAATCCGTCAAACAATAAACGGTTCATTATTTTGTTAGCATTCCCCAATCCCTTATGGATATCCATACCTGAGTGACCTCCGTTCAATCCTTTCACGGTAATGGTATACCCAACAGATCCTTCCGCAGTTTCTTCTTCTTGGTAATTACGAGTAGCCGTTACATCTATTCCTCCCGCACATCCAATATCAATTTCATCATCTTCTTCGGTATCTAAATTCAAAAGAATTTCACCTTTTAAAATACCTCCCTTTAAATTCAAAGCTCCCGTCATTCCCGTTTCTTCATCTATGGTAAACAAAGCATCAATGGCAGGGTGTGGGATATCTTTACTCTCTAAGATAGCCATAATAGCGGCTACACCTAATCCGTTATCCGCTCCTAAAGTGGTTCCTTTAGCACGTACCCAATCACCATCCACGTACATGTCTATGCCTTGGGCAAGAAAATCAAAGGTAGTATCGTTATTTTTTTGGTGCACCATATCTAAATGTCCCTGCAGAACAATTGGCTTTCGGTTTTCCATCCCAGGTGTGGCTGGCTTTCTAATAATAACGTTGCGAATCTCATCTTCAAAGGTTTCTAACCCCAAACTTGTTCCAAAGTTTTTCATGAATTCAATCACACGTTCCTCTTTTTTGGACGGACGAGGTACCGCATTTAAATCGGCAAACTTGTTCCAAAGTACTTTCGGTTCAAGGTTTCTAATTTCTTGGCTCATTATAGTTGATTTTTTTAATGTCGAGGCACAAAGTTACAAAGTTTAGGCTCTTGACGAATTGATATTGTAATTATATTTACATTTTTAAAATAAGCTGTGAAACGCAAATACCTACTTCCCCTATTCCTGCTTTTTCAAATTCTATTTTTGAGAATACTAGCCTATTTCCCTGAAACCGTGGAACAACTTTACAGCAACGGATTATACGTTTACCTTTCACACGGCCTCCGAACCATAACCGGAATAATACCCTTCTCCATAGGGGATGTAGTTTATGGTCTAACCATAATCTTTTGTATCTACTGGTTTTATAAAAACAGAAAAAGAAACTGGAAAGCTAAAACGTGGTCGATACTCAGTTTC
>JBJONL010000045.1:0-6474 GCA_046051865.1 Bacteroidota bacterium
GTTGGAAACCGATGGTACCGCGAATTCAATTCGGGTTTTTGGTCCAAATAATCATTGATTAGTGGAGAAAAATAGCCCGATTCTTGGTAACTGATACGATCTGTTGGCATGATGAAAACGGCTTATGGATTGGTTACAAAGCTTCCGTAAATGTAGTCATCTCCTAAATAAAAGGTGTTATTTCCTTTTTTTAATGTTACTTTTTTAAAGTGGATGGTGTGTTGAAATCCAGCGCCTAAGGTCGTTGTACTTACTTCGATGGTTCCACTTTCACCTGCTACGCCTGCGACCGCCGACCAATCCTGTAAAAGGGTAGGTGTTGCGGGTATCGTTGCAGCACAGAAATAGGCATCGGCAACAGAATTGGAAAACTGCTTGTAATTTAATTTGTGAGTCGCATCGATTACAGCGGTACGCGGTGTAGTCGTAACTTCATTAGCAAATAGCGTCGGAAAATCATCGGCTACATCTAAAATCATGGCTTCACTGGTGCCGAAGTTAAAAATGCGATTGTCGCATAAACTTTGGTCTACTTGATTGTCAAATCCTAAAGCGGGAGGTGTTGCCGTCACGGTATAATTCCCGAAGGCGAACATGCCGTTACCGTCTCCGTACAATTGGGTACTGCCATCAGGTTTTAGGAAGGTGGTGTTTTTAAGTGTTAGGTAGTATTTGTATCCTGTAATTTTTGTTTGATTGGTTGTCGCATCGGTTACCGTATAAATGGGCGTCACCGTAATTTGGATAATCCCGGAAGTAGCGTTCCATTCTTCTTGTAGATTCGGTAAACCATCAGGAACCGTGGGACATAGATTGTCAGAACTTACGGTGCCGCTGTATTTACGATACACTACTGCAATGCTACCTGTAATAGGTATTTCGATAGGAGCGCCAGTAAGTGTGGGCTCTGTGGTGAAGTAGGACGAAGGGATTTCCATGAAGAGCATTTCGTTGTCTTTCACTTTGTAGAGAACATCCTTAAGTCCGCACTTCAATACGTTTCCTTCCGAGAAATCGATGGCATCTACGGTAAGATTGCCGTCATCGCAGGCATTAATGATCAATACAAGGGAGAGTAAGAATATGATTCGTTTCATTCTGATGCAATATTTTTAGCAAAAATAAGTTTTTTATGGTATTAAAATAATGCTTTTAGCATTTAATTAGGAACGCAACTTTTTTATATTTGCAGCATGAAAAATGTTTATTTAGATAATGCAGCCACAACCGCTATTCGTCAAGAAGTGATTGATGAAATGGTACATGTGATGCAAACGGAATATGGCAATCCTTCTTCTACTCACAGTATTGGTAGAAGTGCCAAAGGAGTTATGGAAACTTCTCGCAAGACCCTTGCTAAGCAATTGCATTGTACAGCCTCTGAAATTGTATTTACTTCTAGTGCTACGGAGGCGACCAATTGGATTTTGCGTAGTGCGGTTAAGGATTATGGTGTAAAGCGCATTATTACCTCAAAAGTAGAGCATCATGCAACTTTGTATACGGTAAAAGCATTACAAGAGGAATTTGGTATTGCAGTAGCTTACGTAGGTGTCAACCTTGACGGTAGTTTGAAGCACGAACAATTGGAAGCATTGCTAGCGGAAGAAACGTCTACGTTGGTTTCTTTGATGCATGTAAATAATGAAACGGGCGTCGTTCATGATATTGAAAAAATAGGGAAGCTTTGTCAGCAGCGGAACGCGCTATTTCATTGTGATACCGTGCAATCTGTGGGTAAAGCCGAATTGAATTTACAAGAATTGCCGGTGGATTTTATCGTGGCAAGTGCCCATAAGTTCCATGGACCAAAAGGAATCGGATTTGCCTATGTGCGTAAGAGTTTGGTATTGCAACCCTTATTGTTTGGCGGAGAGCAAGAAAAAGGGTGGCGTGCGGGAACCGAATCGGTTCATCAAATTGCGGGTATGGCAAAAGCTTTGGAGTTGGCTTACGAACATTTGGAAACAGACCGTACTGTGATTGCGGGCTTGAAGGCTTATTGTTGGGACCAATTGCAGAAGGTATTTCCGGAAGCAACCCTCAATGGAACTTCCACTTTTTATAATATCTTGAATGTGGTCTTGCCGGTATCGGAAAGTAAAACGCCGATGTTGTTGTTTAGTTTAGATATGAAAGGTATTGCTTTGTCTCGCGGTAGTGCTTGCCAGAGCGGCAGTGCGAAGCCATCGCATGTGTTGGCAGAGATGTTGACGGAAGACGCTTTGAAGAAACCTAGCTTGCGCATTTCTTTTAGTCACTATAATACTAAAGAGGATATTGATTATTTAATAGAAGTACTTCAGTCTATATAAAAAAAGCCCCGATACCATCGGGGCTTTTTTTATTTCACTAAAACCCTATATTGCCATGGTTTGAGGTCAAAGGTGTCGTCGCCTTTTAATTCGATTTTCTCTCCAGAAAAGAGTTCGCTGTAACTACCCTTTTGGTATTTACTATCTAATTTCACTTTAGCGGGCTTGTCGCTATAATTGATCACGGTGATTACTTTGTCGTAGCCTTTGGTACGCGAGAACGAAAGGACTTGGTCCATTTTGTCGTTGTAGAGGCGCACCATAACGCCCCCTTCTTTACCGTTCCAAAGCGCATGATTTCGGTGTTTTAGATCGAATAGGGTTTTGAATAATGATTCGTAGGGCATTTTGCTCCAATCGATTTGGTCTTTGTCGAAGAATTTGAGGGAGCGGTCTAAGCCGGCTTCTTGGCCGCCATATACGAGCGGCATTCCGTTTACGGTTCCGCAAAAGACTATTGAAGCTTTTAATCCGTCCCCAAAATTAGCCACCATATTGCCGTTCCACGAATTCATGTCGTGGTTGTCTGTAAACACCATGCGGTAGCCGTCTCTTGGAAAGGTGCTAACGTCATGCGCCATGTACTCTACTAGTCCGCCCATGCTCTTTTTATCACGGGTCACTGCGGCCATTTTGTCCCACAGGGTCCAAGAATACGTCATGTCGAAGGCTTTCTTGTGTAAGTCTCTGGATTCCCATTCGCCCAGCATGAATACGGGTTTTACAGCATCCATTTCGGCTCGTGCGTTGTCCCAGAAATCGGTTGGAATAAATCCGGCTGTATCACAACGGTAGCCGTCAATATCAAAGTCTTTCACCCAATATACTAGGGCTTCGGTCATGTATTTGCGTAGGCCCGGTTTTTCATAATCAAAGTCAATTACGTCGTCCCAATCGTACCAAGGGGTAGGTTGGAAGTGGCCTTCCTCGGTTTTGGTGTACCAGTCGGGGTGGTCTTTGGCCAATGGATTGTCCCAAGCCGAGTGGTTGGCTACCCAATCCACTATAACGTGCATGCCCATACTATGGATTTTATCGACTAGGTGTTTGAAGTCGGCTTTCGTTCCGAATTCCGGATTGATACCGTAGTAATCTTTTACTGAGTAGTAGCTTCCTAACGTACCTTTGCGTTTCTCTTTGCCTATGGGGTGTATTGGCATTAGCCAGATGAGGTCAATACCCATGTTTTTGATGCGAGGGAGGTGTGCTTCAAAGGCTTTAAAGGTTCCTTCCGGGGTAAACTGACGAACGTTCACTTCGTATATGGTAGCGTTTTTGCTCCATTCGGGGTGTTTGAGTTCTACGTATTCTTTGGGTTGGTATCGCGAATCGCTATCCGCTTCTGGTTTCGTTTTGATACAGCTAACTAGTACCAAGGAAAACAGCACTAGGATGATGTTGATTGGGTTTTTCATTTTAAAAAAATTAGCTTTTAAAAGTAATAAAAAAACCGTCTTGTTACTAGGCGAGACGGTTTATATGATTTTTTTGATGACCCTTAAGCGGTGGGTGTGTCGGTTTTGTTCGGCATTGTAAATTCCGAGATGGTCTAGGCGGTCGATGCGCACTTTACCGCTGGCGTGAATGATGTAGTTGTTTTCCATCATGATGCCTACGTGGATGATTTTACCTTCTTCGTTGTCAAAAAAGGCTAAGTCTCCTGGTTCGCTTTCTTCAATAAAGCTCAAGGCATCGCCTTGGGAGGCTTGTTGTGAAGCATCTCGTAATAGTTTGTAGCCATTAAGTTTGTAGACCATTTGGGTAAAGCCGGAGCAATCAATTCCGAAGGGTGTTTTACCGCCCCATAGATAGGGAGCGTTTAAATACATATAGGCCGTAGCAATTAGGTTTTCTTTGGGTTTGACGCCGCTAATTTTAAGCCCTTCAAATTCGAATCCTTCTATATTGATTTCACTATGGTTCAGGAACGAAAGTGCTGCTCCTAGTGGAATAGGAACTAACATGTTTTTGGCATTCGTCACATACTCTACTAAATCGGAATTGAGGATTAGGGCGTCTTTGGACAAGTCGGCGTAATTCTTTTCGGAAATGATTTGGTATTGTTTGGAATCTACCCAGCCTTCGTATTCGTCGAATTGTACTTTGATTTTGGCCCATTGGTTTAGGGTTTCCAGGATTTCAAAATGCTCGCCAAATAGCACTTGTGATACGATTTCGCTTCGATCACTAGGGTCCGCTCTGAGGGGGATGATGGCAAGATTACAAATGGCAAACATTTTATCGTATAGGGGGTTAGGTGGCAGGATAATAGGCGTATTGTCTATTACCCTGATCCTAGTTTAGTATTTATATTCTTTCAATTACTATCGCTGAAGCACCACCACCACCATTACAGATGGCTGCGGCTCCGATTTTAGCATTGTTTTGTTCTAATACGTTTATTAAGGTAACGATGATACGGGCGCCAGAGCATCCGAGAGGATGACCTAGGGAAACCGCTCCACCGTTTACATTTACTTTGTTGTTATCAAGCCCTAAAATTTTGGCATTGGCAAGACCTACTACAGAGAAGGCTTCGTTGAATTCGAAATAGTCTACATCAGCAACCGATAAGCCTACTTTGTCTAGTGCTTTTGGAAGCGCTTTGGCTGGTGCTGTGGTGAACCATTTCGGTTCTTGTGCGGCATCCGCGTAGGCTTTGATGTAAGCTAGTGGTTTTAATCCCATGGCTAGTGCTTTTTCTTCGCTCATTAATACTAAGGCGGCAGCACCATCGTTGATGGTCGAAGCGTTAGCAGCGGTTACCGTACCTTCTTTAGTGAACGCCGGATTTAGGGTTGGGATTTTATCTAGTTTTACATTCGTGTATTCTTCGTCTTTGGTAAATACGATAGGTTCGCCACGTCGCTGTGGAATGGTAACAGGCACCACTTCGTTATCAAATTTACCTTCACTCCATGCTTTAGCAGAACGCTCATAGGATTGAATGGCGAATGCATCTTGTTCTTCACGGGTGATGTTATATTCGGTTGCACATAAGTCGGCGCTCACACCCATCGCATTGTTGTCGTAGGCATCGCTTAGTCCGTCTTTTTGCATTCCGTCAATAAGCGATGTTGGGCCAAATTTTACACCATTTCTCAGGTGTACATAGTGAGGGATAAGGCTCATGTTTTCCATACCACCGGCTACAATGATTTCGGCATCTCCGTTCATGATGGCTTGAGCACCTTGCATTACGGCTTTCATTCCGGAGGCGCATACTTTATTTATGGTAGTTGCTATGACGGTATTTGGAAGACCCGCGTGCAGGGCCGCTTGACGCGCAGGAGCTTGACCAACGCCGGCTTGCACTACATTCCCCATTAGGACTTCGTCAACTAAAGTATAGTCTAGGTTTATTTTATCTAAAGCACCTTTAATTGCGGTGGCGCCTAATTGCGTTGCAGCAACAGTGGATAAAGAACCCATAAAACTTCCGATGGGAGTACGCACTGCCGATACGATAACTACTTTTTTATTCATGATGAAAGATGTTTGTTTGTATTGCAAAACTAAACTTTTATTACAAAATATGGAATTCGAAGACCAATTATTCTTGAATGCGGAATAAATAGGGTTGTGATTATATTGTACTGTATTGAAAGTGAAGCAATTTTGATTTTATTTGATTTAAATGCTAAAAAAAGGAATGAAATAGTTGTAAATTATAGAATGATAAATTACATTTGCAACCGCTTAAAGAGAAAGTTCTTTTACAGATTGACAATATAGGAGAGGTGCCGGAGTGGTAACGGAGCAGATTGCTAATCTGTCGACGGGTAACTGTCGCCAGGGTTCGAGTCCCTGTCTCTCCGCTTTTTTAGGTTCAGTGTAGCCTAGTTATCTCATCTCAATTCCCATTGAGACTACCACGGATAATCAATGCACGGGGTGTAGCGTAGCCCGGTCATCGCGCCTGGTTTGGGACCAGGAGGTCGCAGGTTCGAATCCTGCCACCCCGACTTTTAAAAATCATGATTTTATAGCTCAATCCTTATCGAGCATCCCGTTTTCGAATTGGGAAGCCAAGGATTAAGTGAAAAGAGAAATGGTTCCATAGCTCAGCTGGATAGAGCAACGCACTTCTAATGCGTAGGTCGAAGGTTCGAATCCTTCTGGGATCACAAGCAACCACTGAGCAATCAGTGGTTTTTTT
>JBJONL010000046.1:0-13135 GCA_046051865.1 Bacteroidota bacterium
CCTTTCATTTTCTCGTCCCGAATGCGCGCCAGTAAGTCTTTTACTTTACTAGCTTTCACGGCGGCAAAGGATATAAAGTCCTTTACTTCAATCAATCCTAAATCGCCTTTCTCCAATTGGCCTTTTTGAGAAAAGAAACCAACAATATCAATCTTGTTCAATTTATTTTTCTTTCCACCGCTGATATAAATCGTTTGAAATTCAGGGGCTTTAGGCAAGGTCGTGGCTTGATCAACGGCTAATAAGGGCATTGCGTAATCAATATAGTCTAATCGCTTTTCGCTTTCATGGATAAGTACATAGGCGGTACCGGTGGTCAACATACGGGCCGTTCTTCCATTTCGATGGGTAAATTCGTCTTCCTTCGAAGGCAAATGGTAATGCACCACGTGCTTCATTTCAGGAATATCCAAACCTCTGGCAGCCAAATCTGTAGTGACTAAATAAGTGACACTACCGTTTCTAAATTGGATCAAAGCCCGCTCTCGTTCATCCTGATCCATACCACCATGATAATACGTCGCATAAACACCTTTATCATTTAAGGTATCACTGATGCGCTCGGCAGCATCCCTATGATTACAAAAGATGATGGCTGCCTCTGATTGCAAACTACACAGCAATTGCACTAAAGTACCTATCTTATCTTTATCTTTTGAAACCACTCTTTTCAATTGTAAAGCAAGGCGTTCTTCTTTAGTAGGTATGAAATCCAAGACGGTCGGATACACTACCCTAGTATATTTAGGTATCTCTATCCCCGACGTAGCAGAAACTAACAAGCGCTTATTTAACTTGGGCAACCTACTAATGATGTATGACATGGCTTCATGAAAACCCAATTGTAAGGATTTATCAAATTCATCCAAAACTAACGTCACCACACGGTCGGTTATAAAAGTCCCTCGATCAATATGATCGGCTATTCTACCTGGGGTTCCAATCAAAACAGCTGGTGGATTAGACAAATTCTTGATTTCGGTCTCTAGGGCATGACCACCATAACAAACATTGACTTTATAAGCCGTACCCATTTTTTTCCAAACTTGTTCGATTTGCATACCCAATTCTCGAGACGGAACTAAAATAAGACATTGCACTCCGGCAATCTCTTCGTCTAACAATTCAAAAATGGGTAATAAAAATGCTAAGGTCTTTCCTGAGCCAGTAGGAGAAAGAAGCAATACATTGCTATCTCGTACTATGGTTTCCCCGGCGGTTATTTGCATTTCATTTAAGCTTTCGATGCCTAAATTCAAAAGAAGGTTATTGGAATGGTGTCTAGTATTCATGCCGCAAAGGTAAAGCCAATTCCCTTCAAAATCATAGGAAATGGCAATTTTAAGGTGGAACACTGCGCTTACAGCGGTTACCTTGCCAAAACGACCGTGGTCAATTAGGAAAAAGACCGTGGTCAATTGGGAAAACGACCGTGATCAATTGGGAAAACGACCGTAGTCAATTAGAAAAATGACCGTGGTCGTTTATAGGTTTAAAAGGCAATATCGCTTCGTTTTCTGCAAAAGCATTTTTAACCGGCTTAGGATGAAAAAGAAAAGGCAAACTAATGTTCGCCCCGTCGCTTCTTATTTCTTTTAACAAAAGAAGGCTGTATTAGATTATTGTCCCGTAGTTACCTGCTCTTCTTCAAATAATAATTTGATGTTTTCATACGAGTTTTTCAACGCTTCTTTTATTTGTTCAGGATGGAGCCACACGGCTTTCTCTATACCTTCGTTTGCCTGTGCATTAGTCGCGCCATCAAAATTAGAGTGCATTTCAAACCAGTGGGTGATTTTCAATTTATATTTCCCACCGCGTTTAAATACATGATAGGTTTTCTGCAATTTTTTGGTAATTGTGAGTTGGCCAACCCCCGTCTCTTCTTCCACTTCCCGCATGGCAGTATCCTCTATCTCCTCTCCTTTTTCAATGCCTCCTTTGGGTAAATCCCATTTTCCGTTTCTGAAAATGAATAAAACCTCCCCCTTTTTGTTGTAGACTAAGCCACCGCCTGCTTTACAAACCGGGATTTTATCCTTCAATTTCTTTAAGATTTCCTTTTCGTCAGGATAGTAGAGATAGGCTTTCTGAACTTTGTTCTGAAAAATTTTAATGATGAGTTGCTCAATATCAATACTTTCCAACAAGAACAATTGAAAATCGGTTTCTTTGGCGATTACGTTGGTTAAAAAAAGTGGTTTATCGTTGACAAAAACTTTATACATTTGTATTATGATTTTTAATAAAGAAACAGCCGAAAAAACAGCCGAATTGCTTTTACAAATAAATGCAATTAAATTGAATCCGAAAAATCCTTTTACATGGGCTTCGGGTTGGCACTCTCCAATTTATTGTGATAACCGACTAATACTGTCCTTTCCGCCGATAAGAAATTATATTCGGGAAGAATTTGCCAAGCATATTGAAAACGAATATGGCAAGCCCGATGTTATTGCCGGAGTGGCTACTGGTGCTATTGGCATCGGAATTTTAGTGGCCGAATACTTAGGGGTACCCTTTGTCTACGTGCGCCCCGAACCGAAAAAACACGGAAGACAAAATCAAGTAGAAGGCTTTTTACAGAAGGGACAGAACGTTGTTGTCGTTGAAGATTTAATCAGTACGGGGAACAGTAGTTTATTGGCTGTAGAGGCCTTAAAAGAAGCGGGAGCCCATGTGAAAGGCATGGTAGCCATCTTTACTTATGGTTTTGATGTAGCTATAGATAATTTCAAAAATGCAAATGTCGAATTAAATACCTTAGCCGATTACAATCATTTACTGGATTTAGCGGTAGCCAAAAACTATATCACGGAATCTGAATTAAAAACATTACATGAATGGAGGGTTAGTCCGTCCACTTGGAATGTCGAATTAGACATTAGAACAAAGTAATACCAATAGAACGTAAGTCTAATTGCTTGCCTCACCTCTTAACTAAAAACTATGAATTTAGAAAGTCCAAACGTTACCGTAGAAAAATCAGCTGAATATTTATTCAATGCTTTATCCGATGTGAAAAACTTTGAAAAATTAATGCCCGAAAACATCGCTAAGTTTGAAGTACTAGGAGATGATATTTTTAATTTTGGTTTGAAAGGCATGCCCGAAATCAAATTGCGCATGAAAGACAAAATACCCCACTCTAAAGTAATGCTTTCAGCGGCCAGCGATAAGTTACCTTTCACCTTAACCGCCAACATCGAATCCCTTTCGGATCAAAGCAGTGCCGTCCAATTGCAGTTTGAAGGAGAGTTTAATCCCATGATGGCTATGATGATTAAAGGACCGATATCCAAGTTCATTGAAACGCTAGCAGAGAATATGCAAAAACTATAAAAGAATAAAAAAAGAGGAGCCTTACGGCTCCTCTTTTTTTTATAATACAGGGTCTTATTTGGTTTCCTTAGCCCCTTCGGCGGCCAATTGTTTTCTACTTTTGTAAGCTTTCAAGTATTCTCCCTTAGGCTTGCCATCGTCAAACGAACTAAACGTAAAGGGAAATGCTGCCGCATGACGAGCATCTTCATTAGACCATCCCTCATACTCAATACGGTAAATAGCAGAGTACATTTGTGCGCGGCCAATCCCATGATAACAATGAATCAACACGGGATAATTGGCCTGATTGTCCATAATCTTAAAAAAAGAGTCCAAATTCTTTTGTTCGGGCACTTGGTCGGAGCCATTGTTAAAATAATTCACGCCTTGTAGTTTAGCTACTGCTTCCTTTTCGGCCGTTAATTCCGCTGGTATCTCGGGATTATTCACGTCATCTCCCGTACCTGGGAACCGTAAATCTACGATGGATTTAATATGATACTTCTTCACATACGCTGCAATCTCATCGGGCGGAATTACGCCCGACTTATAGACTTTTCCTTCTGTTATCGGCATAAAATTATGGTTAATGTGACGGTCGTAAAAGTACTTTCCCGCGACAATCAACACCAAAACCAAAACTACTATTCCTATCTTCTTTTTCATTTGTTTTTTTATTTAACGGTTGTTAATCGTTTATCTATTATACGTTCCATATAGTCCTGAACAAACGCTTTACATCGTTTCGCAATAGCATCCATTTCAGGGGTCTTATTTTTAATTAAATTGTGTTCCATGCCTTTGTCCTCTTTCCCGTAAAAACCAACAACTGCTTTTCCATCAAAACAACAGATGTAATTCCCCTCCATAAACTGGTAGACATTAGAGGAATATTTCACTACAAAAGGAGGCACTTGCTTATCGTTGATCAAACTACGACCCCAACTGCGGAACGGTTTTGGGTATCCAATCATGTCCAGTATCGTAGGATAAATATCTATTTGCTGCGCCCAATCCTTATTCTCACCCACATATTTCCCATCGGGTGAGAAAAACAAGATGGGTACTGTATTGCGGTTAAACTCCTTCAAATACTCATCATAGGCTACTGTATTACCATGGTCGGCTACCAATACAAAAATAGTGTTTTTATACCACGGTTGCTTTTTGGCGGCGTTAAAAAATTGCTTCAAAGCATAATCCGTATAGCCGATACACTCATTGATATTAACCTTCCCTTTCGGAAATTTACCCTCATACTTCGCTGGCACTTTATAAGGCTCATGCGAAGAAACGGAAAACAAAGTTGCCATAAAAGGTTGCTTCTTTGCCGTCAACGTTTTATTGAAAAATTGAAAGAACGGTTCGTCCCATATCCCCCAAACCCCGTCAAAATCATCGTCGTTATTATATTCGGTTTTGCCATAATAATGGTCGTACCCTAAAATGTTCCCAAATCCTAAAAAGCCCATTGACCCATTGGGCGCCCCATGAAAAAACGACGTATCATACCCTTCACTCTTTAACGTAGAAACCAACGATTCGATTTTTTGTTTAGGATAAGGAGAGGAGGTGAAAGCATCTTTAAACGATGGGATCCCTGCAATCACTGAGGAAACCCCGTGTATGGATTTCCAACCATTAGCATAAGCATTGGTAAAAATCAAACTGTGTTGGGCCAACGAATCGACAAAAGGCGTGTATCCTTCATACCCGGGAATCTTTGTCCCTTTATTAAAAGCTCCGTTATATTCCCTTGCAAAACTTTCCAAAATAAACACCACCACGTTCGGCTTAGTAGCCGGATTGTTCTTGTAATACTTAATGGGAACTAGTAACGAATCTACGGTTGCCTTTGGCAAGTAATTCTCTTTTTTAAACGAATTCGTATTCCAAGTACGGATAATCGCAAAAGGCGTATTCAATACCACATCGGCTTGGGATGAATTGGTGACGTACCGACTCGCATCTAAGATATTAATAGGGCGGGTACTCTTTTTAAAATCACCTCGAATCCCGCCAATGCATAAGGTCACAATCAACAAGAAATTGGCTATCGAAAAGGCAAAATACTTGGTGTTTTTATGTTCGGTAACGGCCTTCACTTTTGTGCGTTTATAAAGCATGATCCAGATATAACTCAATCCAAAAAACAACAAAAATACATGCCAATAATTATGCAAGAAATTCACAAACAACAATGACTTATTGCTTTCGTTTTGCAGTGTATCCAGCGAGGCTCTCGTACTGCGATTAAACGAATAACGGTAGTAAATAAAGTCAATAAAATTAGTAGCATAGGCCAGTAAGTTCGTCACAAAATACAACCACAATAAGAATTTCTGAAACTTCTTTTTGGTATTAACAACCAAAGGAAGTACCGAAAGTAAAATAAACAAACTATTGATATACAGTATGGTCGTTGTATCAAAAGTCAACCCGTGGTAACATAAACGTAAAAAATCATAAGGCCCTTCAACTTTTATTAAGTTTTGGTTATACGTAAAGAATAAAACGCGGGCTATAAAATAAAAGAAGTATACCAATAAAATTCTGATTGCCAAAATCTTATATTCATTAAACCTGGGGAATTTTTTCATGTATATGCTAAAAATAATCGATGCAAAACTACATATTTAGCTAATATCATTTTATATTTTAACCTAATAATTGTGAATACAACGAATATTATTTAATTTGCATTAAAATTACAACCCATGACCGCTATTAGCCGACTGTTTGACTTTCCGTACCACCAACTTTCAAAAAACAATCTTGAAGCCTGCTTGGTAACTAAATACGATGGTGTATGGGTCAAAACATCAACACAAGAGTACCTTACTAAAGCGAATACTATTTCGAGAGCATTGCTCCGTTTAGGCATCCAAAAAAATGACAAAATAGCCATCATATCTTCCAATAACAGAACGGAGTGGCACATTATGGATATTGGTATTCTTCAAACAGGAGCGCAAAATGTTCCGATTTACCCAACGATTTCAGAAGTTGATTATGAGTATATCCTCAACCACTGCGAAGCGAAATACTGCTTTGTATCGGATGCCGAAGTATTGGGCAAAATAAATAGCATCAAAGGGAATGTAACCAACCTGAAAGCGGTCTATTCGTTCAATGAAATACCAGGTTGCAAAAACTGGCAAGAACTCCTGGAATTAGGAAAAGACGAAAGCAACCAAGTCGAAGTGGAAGAACGAAAACAAAACGTTCATGGACTTGATTTAGCCACGATCATTTATACCTCAGGCACAACAGGAAAACCAAAAGGCGTTATGCTTTCGCACAATAATATTGTTTCCAATGTATTGGACAGCGCCAATCGCATTCCGTTTGACGAAAGCAAGAGTATTGCGCTCAGTTTCTTGCCAATCTGTCACATCTATGAACGTATGGTGACATATATTTACCAATTCTACAGCTGCTCCATTTATTTTGGAGAATCCATAGAAAAGATTGGAGATAATGTTAAAGAAGTTCGTCCTACCGTCATGACAGGTGTCCCGAGGTTAATCGAAAAAGTATACGAGAAAATAATTGCCAAAGGATCTGAACTAAGCGGCATTAAAAAGAAACTGTTCTTCTGGGCTGTTGAAGTCGGCCAACGGTACGAGCCTTATGGCGCCAACGGTTGGTGGTATGAAATCCAACTTAAAATAGCGCGCCAACTCATATTCAGCAAATGGAAGGCTGGACTGGGCGGTCGTTTAGATTTGATTGTGAATGGAAGTGCGGCGCTGCAGCCACGTTTAGCACGCATCTTTGCGGCAGCCGAAATCTATATCATGGAAGGCTATGGCTTATCGGAAACCTCTCCTGTAATTGCGGTTAACGACATGCGAAATGGCGGATTCAAAATTGGCACCGTTGGCCGCGTCATCGATAATGTAGAGGTGAAAATTGCCGCTGATGGGGAAATCCTATGTAAAGGTCCCAATGTGATGATGGGTTATTACAAAGACGAAAAACTAACTAGCGAAGCCATAGTGGACGGCTATTTCCATACCGGCGATATTGGCGAAATTGATGCCAAGGGCTTCTTGAGAATAACCGACCGTAAAAAAGAAATGTTCAAAACCTCGGGAGGGAAATACATAGCACCCCAACTAATTGAAAATGCCATGAAACAATCCCGCTTTGTGGAACAAATTATGGTCATAGGCGATGGCGAAAAAATGCCTGCCGCATTTATTCAGCCTAATTTCAATTTCCTTAAGGAGTGGGCAGTGATTCACAACATTACTATAGGAGAATCGAATGCTGAAATTAGCGCCAATCCTCAAGTACAGGAACGCCTTTTAAAAGAAGTAGAGGACATCAATAAGAAATTTGGCCACTGGGAACAAGTAAAAAGAATCGAACTCACCCCCGATGTATGGTCGGTTGACGGTGGACACCTTACCCCTACCATGAAATTAAAGCGTAAAGTGATATTAGAAAAATACAAAGATCTGTATCAAAAAATCTACGGGCAATCGTAGGGTACATCGTTAATAAAAACTGCCTCTAGAAAGAGGCAGTTTTTATATAGATCAATCACAATCTTATAGCGGAATATTTCCGTGTTTCCTTTTAGGCGTTTCCACGACTTTATTTTCTAACATGCTAAATGCTTTGAGTAACTTTCGGCGGGTATCGCGCGGTAATATAACCTCATCGATAAAACCACGTTGCGCTGCTGTATAGGGATTGGCAAACAATTCAGCATACTCTGCTTCCTTCTCTAAAAGTTTTGCCGCTGGATCAGTCGCTTCACTAATATCCTTTTTAAAGATAATTTCTGAAGCTCCTTTAGCACCCATCACGGCAATTTCAGCACTAGGCCAAGCAAAATTCATGTCGGCACCAATATGTTTCGAATTCATTACATCATAAGCACCACCATAAGCTTTACGTGTAATCACCGTTACTCTAGGTACGGTAGCCTCACTAAAAGCATACAACAATTTAGCACCATGCACGATGATTCCATTCCACTCTTGATCGGTGCCTGGTAAAAAGCCCGGTACGTCTTCCAATACTAATAATGGGATATTGAAACAATCGCAAAAACGAACAAATCGGGCACCCTTTATAGACGATTTTACATCTAAACATCCAGCCAAAACCTTAGGATTGTTAGCCACGATTCCGATACTTCGACCTCCCAAACGCGCAAAGCCTACAATAATGTTTTCTGCAAAGTCTTTATGGATCTCAAAGAAAGAATCTTCGTCGATGATGTTCGCAATAACATCGTGCATATCATAGGGCTTGTTTGCATTATCGGGAATTAGGATATCCAATTTCTCACGAACTTCCTCCTCTATCGCATAAGGTAATTTAGGAGTCGTCTCTCTATTGTTTTGGGGAACATAACTCAATAGTTTCTTGATATCCTCTAAACATTCAATACCATTAGGCGAGGTGATATGGGCTACCCCTGATTTAGTGGAATGCGTACTAGCACCACCCAATTCCTCTGAAGAGACTTCTTCATTTGTTACCGTCTTTACTACGTTGGGACCCGTCACGAACATATAACTATTACCTTCTACCATCATCGTGAAATCGGTCATCGCAGGCGAATAAACAGCACCTCCCGCACAAGGTCCCATTATGGCAGAAATCTGCGGAATAACGCCGCTAGATTGCACATTTTTATAAAAAATATCGGCATAACCTCCTAAGGAGCGTACCCCTTCTTGGATGCGTGCACCACCAGAATCATTCAATCCGATCATAGGCGCCCCAACTCGTAAGGCCATATCCATGACTTTACAGATTTTCTCCGCATGGGTCTCTGATAATGCCCCGCCAAATACGGTAAAATCTTGAGCAAACACATAGACCAATCTTCCGTTAATGGTTCCGTAACCTGTAATGACACCATCCCCATAATAAAGCTCTTTCTCCATGCCAAAATCGGTGGTTCTATGCGTAACTAACATGCCAATTTCTTCAAATGACCCTTCATCCATAAGGTACGCAATACGTTCTCGTGCCGTTAGCTTTTTCTTTTCATGGTGCTTTGCGATTCTCTTTTCACCTCCACCCAAATGAGCCAAGGCAATCTTATCGTTTAATACTTTAATTTTATCTTCCATTGTAATTCTTTTTTGTTGGAGAACATTGTCTATAACACTATTCTACTAATTCATTTCTCTTGTCTCATGATTCCCTGCCTGCAAGCAGGTTATCGCTTTGCTATCCATTAGGCAATCGCACTATTTTTGCATCGGCTAAATACTGTTGTAAAGCCAGAAGGGCTGCAATTTCAGCTTCGGTATCTAACTTGGCTTTCATCTTTTCTGGATTATAATACGCTTTCACAAAACCCGTATCAAAATCACCCGAACGAAACGCTTCATGCTCCATTACAAATTTCCCAAAAGGCAAGGTTGTTGCTACACCCTCCACATGGTAATTATCAATCGCTTTTATCATCAACTCAATCGCTTCCTCTCGCGTCTTACCGTAAGTCACTAATTTGGACAACATCGGATCATAGTAAATAGGCACATCCATACCTTCTTCTATTCCATTATCCACCCGTATGCCTTCGCCAACAGGAAGCTTATAGGTGCTTAAAAACCCCACATTAGGCAGGAAATCATTCATAGCATCTTCGGCATAAACCCGGAGCTCCATAGCATGGCCATGAATCAATAAATCCTCTTGCTTCAGCGTTAAAGCCTCGCCACGCGCCACCCGAATTTGCAATTCAACCAAGTCCAAGCCCGAAACCATTTCCGTCACGGGATGTTCCACTTGCAAACGCGTGTTCATTTCAAGGAAATAGAAATTATGTTGGTCATCCATCAAAAACTCAACCGTACCCGCTCCTAAATAATCACATGCTTTGGCTACCTTAACCGCAGCCTCGCCCATTTTTTTGCGCAATTCAGGAGTCAATATCGAAGATGGAGCCTCCTCCACTACTTTTTGGTGACGGCGTTGAATACTGCATTCTCGCTCAAACACATACAATACATTACCATGACTATCCGCCATGATTTGGATTTCAATATGACGGGGCTTGGCCACATATTTTTCAATAAATACGGAACCATCTCCAAAGGCTGAAGTAGCCTCACTAATCGCTCGGTCCATTTGAGAAACAAAATCCTCTTCTTTCTCCACGACACGCATGCCTTTTCCCCCTCCTCCAGCCGAAGCTTTGATTAAGATGGGGAACCCAACTTCTTTAGCCGATTGTTTCGCTTCTTCAATATCCGTTATGGCATGGTCAATTCCCGGCACCATCGGAATATCATAGTGCATTACCGCTTCTTTTGCTGCGAGCTTACTTCCCATCATTTCAATAGCCTTGGATTTTGGCCCAATGAAAATGATGTTGTTTTTTTCACACGCCTCAGCAAACATCGCATTCTCACTCAAAAAACCATAACCAGGGTGCACGGCATCTACCCCTAAGTCTTTACAAACTTCTATGATTTTATCTCCCCTCAAATACGATTGACTCGAAGGCGCTTCTCCTATCCAGACGGCTTCATCTGCATACTTTACATGCAATGCATTTCGATCGGCAGTCGAATATACTGCTACCGTTTTAATGCCCATTACTTTAGCGGTTTTCATGACCCTTATGGCAATCTCACCTCTATTTGCTACTAATATCTTTGTTATCTTTTTCATGTCTATTCTTTATAACCCCGGTAATCGCTTTCAAAAAGGTCTTACTACTTTAGTCTTATTTATTACTTCGCTACTCAAATTCAATCAACAATTGTCCCTTATCGACTGCATGCCCAATCTCAACTGCAATGGCTTTTATGACGCCGTCACGTGGCGAAAGAAAACTGTTTTCCATTTTCATGGCTTCCAAAATCAATAGCGGATCATTTTCTTTCACTTCTTGCCCCACAATCACATTAATTTCAAGAATTAGTCCCGGCATGGGCGCTTTAATGGCATTGATCACTTTGGTGCGTCCGCGTTCTATTCCCATGCTTTGAATTAATCGATCTAAGGCATCAGCGATTCCAACTTCATACAGATTGTTATTGACCCTTATGGTATACTTCTTGGCAAGGAAATCGGTCGCGACAATTTCCGCTTTGTAGGATGTATTATCTTTCAACACATGGAACTGCTTCCCTTCCACCGCGATAGCATCTAGGTTTTTAAGGTCATGCTCGTTTAAATCAAAACTAAGGGCATTGTTAACCGTAAGCTTATATATGTTACTCATAGAAAATAATTTAATTGGAAGTAAAAATAAGCATTCGAAATCGATTGCGAAATGATAAAAATCAATTAATTTTCTTAAGTACTATAGTTAATTACAGGAACCGCGAACGAAATAAAAGCCTCTTCGATAAATACTAAATCTATTTTTTGTAGTTTTAACTGCGTTTAAAGGTCTAAAAACTAACTTTTACAGGATAAAAATGAAACTAAAACTACTCTTAACTACCGCAATTATAGTATTGGCATTAGCAGGTTGCCAAGAAAAAAGCAAACAAAACAGCAGCACCAATGACTATTTAAACTATGCGCAACGTGACGATCAAGCGACGGGCGGAATCAAAATGATCCCCATTGAAACGCCTTTAGGCAAATTTAAAGTATGGACGAAACGGGTAGGTAATAATCCCAAAATAAAAGTACTACTATTGCACGGAGGACCGGGAGGAACCCATGAGTTCTTTGAATGCTTTGATGGCTTTTTTCCAAAGGAAAGCATAGAGTATATTTACTATGACCAATTAGGATCTTATTATAGTGACCAACCCAATGATAACAAACTATGGACAACCGAACGCTTTGTCGAAGAAGTGGAACAAGTGCGCAAAGCACTCAAATTAGATAAATCCAATTTCTACTTGATGGGACAGTCCTGGGGCGGTATACTTGCTATGGAATATGCCCTAAAATACCAAAAAAACCTAAAAGGCTTAATCATCGCTAACATGATGGCCAGTGCCCCTGCGTATAACAAATATGCTGAGGATGTGCTAGGACCAAAATTACCAAAAGAGATTTTAGACCAAATCAAAACCTTTGAGAAAAACAACGACTTTTCAAATCCAAAATATACTGAACTGTTATTCAAGTACTATTATACAGAGCACATCCTGAGAAAACCATTAGAGGAATGGCCCGAATCAATTACAAGAGCCTTCAAGCACCTCAACCCTTCTGTCTATGTGTATATGCAAGGTCAAAGTGAGTTCGGCATTACGGGACAAGCCACTTTGAAACATTGGGATGTAACTGCGCGATTAAAAACACTAACAATACCCACCTTAGCCATCGGAGCACAATACGACACCATGGATCCTAAACACATGGAATGGATTTCCAACGAAGTGCAAAACGGCCGATTCCTCTATTGTCCAAATGGCAGTCATTGTTCTCAATACGACGATCAAGAGCACTATTTCCCTGGAGTAATCAAGTTTCTTAAAGACGTAGATAACGGTGCGTTTAAAAAAGAATAAAGCCATATTTTAAACTAAACATTATTAACAATTAGACATTATAAAAAGTTAATAATTAAACAGTTAGAAGAATCGCCCCCTTCTCATTTTTCAATAATTTTAGTACACTAACCAATAAAATTATGAATTATGAATGTAAAAAACTTTATGGTAGGCGGAATTGTAGGTGGCGTGGCCGATTTTCTTATGGGATGGCTCCTTTATGGTATACTACTTAAAGATACCTTTCCAAAACCGCAAGGCGCTGGCCCCGAGAACATGTTATTCATTTTCTTAGGCTGCTTGTGCTTCGGATTCTTACTGTCGTTTATTTTCGCTCAAGGAGAAGGGGTGTCCAGATGTGTACCCGG
>JBJONL010000047.1:0-37237 GCA_046051865.1 Bacteroidota bacterium
GTGGTATCTCCAGGAATCGAACCAGGGACACATGGATTTTCAGTCCATTGCTCTACCAACTGAGCTAAGATACCGTTGTTAATGCGGGTGCAAATATAGAATGATTTTTAATTTATCCAAAACAATTATTGAAAAAAAACTATTCTTACCTTTACCGTCTCAAAATCCTAAGCATGCTTTTAGCCATTGACATTGGAAACACAAGAATTAAAGCCGCTGTCTTTGAAGCCAGTACACTTTTAGAAGTGCTAGTTTTTGACAAGGAAGAACTTCAACAAAAAGCATTATTTATTTTAGTAACCTATTCAAAAATTAATACTGTTGTGGTTGCCTCCGTCGGAAATACTGCGCATTCGGACTTCAATTTTCTTAAAAATAAGGTTGCCTTACATTTTATTTCTCGTGAAAGCAAGTTCCCGTTTAAGAACTTATATGCTACCCCACATACCCTTGGCATGGACCGCATGATACTCGCCTCGGGAGCTACCCTTCAGTTCCCCAATCAGAACCGACTAATTATTGATGCGGGTACTTGCATCACTTATGACTTCGTGGATGACAAAAATAATTACCTTGGAGGATCCATCTCCCCGGGCATCCGTTTGCGGTACGAGGCCTTACATCAATTCACAGCAAAATTACCCCTACTTTCCAAATCGCTTCCCGATAATCTGATAGGCAATTCAACCTCAGAATCCATCCATTCTGGAGTAATTCTGGGCACAATTCTTGAAATTGATGGGTTTATTGAAGAATATAAGTCTCAATACGCTAAATTTATCATAATTTTAACGGGTGGCGACGCAGAATTTTTGGCTAAACGATTAAAAAATACCATATTTGCCCATTCAAATTTTCTGCTCGAAAGTTTGAACCAAACTTTTCAATACAATCAAAAATGATTAAAAAAATTATAGTAAGCCTCTGTTTACTTATTTCATTGACTGCCTTAGCCCAAGAAGGAACCTCTTCTCCCTACTCCTTTTACGGAATCGGAGATATAAAATTTAAAGGAACGGTAGAAAATCGTTCTATGGGAGGGCTATCTATTTTTCCAGACAGCATCCACATCAACCTTCAAAATCCAGCACAATTAGCTAGCTTAAAACGAACAAATTTTTCAGTGGGAGCAACCTACTTAAATACGAAGTCGAAAACTGAAACACAAACTGATAAAGCCAGAAGAACCTCTCTTGACTATCTTGCGATAGGCGTGCCTTTAAAACGATTTGGTCTTGGCTTTGGTCTAATTCCTTTCTCTTCAGTAGGGTATAAAATTCAAAGCATTACCGAAACCCTTAATCCTGTTAACGAAACCGTAAAGAAAACTAATCAATATTACGGGATAGGTGGAGTAAATAAAGTTTTCTTTGGAACGGGTTTTGCGCTGACCAAAAAAATAAACTTTGGCGTCGATGTACAATACAACTTTGGGACAATTGAAACAACCAATACAACCACTTCAACAATCAACGACGATTTTGTTCAAGATGGCACAAGAGAATACAACACTTCTGAACTTAAAGGTTTCAATTTTGACTTAGGCCTTACCTACCAAACTAAATTAAATAAAAAACTTTCTTTGTTTAGCAGTATTAACTACACCCCTCAATACAGCCTTAGTATCAACAACACAAGAGTCATTCAAACGTTTCAAAGTTTATCAACTAGTGGCGGAACCACAAGTTCAGTCATTGCCGATGTGCCCGATACTACGATCAAAATGCCGTCAAAACTTTCCTTTGGCTCCGGTTTTGGCGAAGTGAAAAAATGGCTCGTTGGCGCCGAAGTAACGCTTTTAAATACTAGCGTAACCAATAACCGTTTTACAGATATCAGTGGTGCAACATTTGAGAATGCAGTACGCTATAGTGTAGGAGGTTATTTTATACCTAATTACAATTCGTTTACCAGCTACGTTAAAAGAATTACCTATCGTGGAGGAATTCGATATGAAAACACTGGATTGGTAATTCAAAACAAATCCATAACCGATTTCGCCGGTACTATTGGAATTGGTCTTCCTTTAAAAGGTAGTGTTTCTAATCTTAACATTGGACTAGAAATTGGCAAAAGAGGAACGAAATACAATAATTTAGTAGAAGAAAATTATGTAAATTTAACGCTCGGCTTATCCTTAAGCGATCTATGGTTCGTAAAACGTAAATTTGACTAAAACCATCATCTTATGAAAGTAGTTTTTTCAATACTAACCGTGGTAATTTTCATGAACAGTAATGCTCAAAAATTTGACTGCGCATCAAGCACCAAAGCTTACCAAGACTTATTAAAGAGTAATAAGATCGCCGAAGCCTACAATGACTGGAATGAAGTTAGAAAAAATTGTCCAAAAGATAACGAAGAAGTCTACAGCGATGGAATCACCATCTTAGAATTCAAAATCGATAACGAAATAGCTACAGAAGCAAAAGAAAAATGGGTTCGTGAAGAACTAAAAGTATACGATCAATACTACACCAACTTTCCGTCAGCTATTCCTGCGTACGAAATTCAAAAAGCCATGGCCTTATTCCATCACAAAATTGAGGCTAACGATGAAATCCTGGGCTTATTAGATAGTGGTTTTGCTAAAGCTCCAAAAAGCATTACGGATGCAAGTGCCTTTTACACGTATTTTAACCTCTACTACGCTAAATCTAAAGTAGACAGTGTAAGCTACCCTTCAGACAAAGTGCTCGACAAATACATGCAAATCAATTCGCTTCTCGATGCCTTGATCGCTAACAACGCGAGTAAAAGCTCTGATTATAGATCTGCACAACGAGGAATTCACGCCCTAGCAAAAGACATTACCACTTGCGACATATTGGCTACATATTATGAAAAAAGATTCGTTATCAACAAAGATAATGCCGATTGGCTTACCACCGCACTAACCAATTTCACAACAAAATGCAGTGGTTTAGCTATTTATAACGCCATGGCCGAAACTAATTACAAAATAAAAGCAACAACAAAATCCGCTTATTATTTAGCTAACGCATGTTTAAAACAACGTAAGTTTCCTGAAGCCATAAAATATTTTACGGAAGCAGAAGAACTTGAAACCAATCCACGTGAAAAAGCGAAACTTGATTATTCCCTAGCGACTGGACTACTTAGCAACGATAAAGCCAAAGCTAAAGAACTACTTATAAAAACGATTACGCTTGATCCAAAAATGGGAAGAGCTTACCTATTCCTAGCCGAATTATATTCCAATAGTGCAGAAGAATGTGGACAAACTCCCTTCCAAAAGAAAGCCATATATTATTTAGCCCAAGAAACTATTAAGAAAGCAGCTTTAGCCGAACCTTTGTTAAAAATAACGGCTGAAAAAATGACTGAAAATCTAGCTTCGAAATCATTAACTTCTTCTGATATCAGCAAAGAGAAAATGAATGGCAAATCAATTAAGATTGGCTGTTGGATAAATGAAACGGTCGCTTTCCCAACCAAGTAATGGCATTTATTTCAAAAAATAGCGTCCCCTTACTCCTATCAATACCTCTTTGCCTTTTGATTTTAGCTTGCGAAAGTAATTTGAAAGAGGTCCAAAAAATGGGAGTGTCAGAATTCACTCCTAGCGGTGATGCCGATTCTATTAATTTAAAATATACTGATTCAGGCAGAATTACCGCTAACTTGATTAGCCCCAAGATGTTAGATTATGCAACCGTAGAGTTTCCTTTTACTGAATTTCCAAAAGGAATGCGTCTGACACTTTATGATAAAAACGGCAAACAAACATTCATCGAGGCTAATTACGCAGTATCTCATAAAAAAACTAACCTAATTGATTTACAAGGAAAAGTAAAAATATCGAACCAACAAGGTGATCAATTAGAAACCGAACAACTGTATTACGATCAAAAAAACGAATGGTTTTTTACAGAAAAAAAGTTTAAATTTACATCTCGTAAAGGAGTCTCCTACGGAGAAGGCATAGACTTTAGTAAAGATTTCAAAAAAGTAAACTCTAAAAAAATATCAGGCCAAGTACAATCCGATTAATCAACTATGAAATATTTAAAATTTACGCAGTACGCCTACTTAATCGCTGGTCTTCTTGTAGCCATTGAAAGTTATAATCAGTACCAAACTGGCAACACTAACCAAGCCATCATCATGGGGGTATTTACTTTGGCCGCTGTTTTCATGTTTTTCTTTAGAAGAAGCTTCGCCAAAAAATTTCAAGACAGAAATAACCAACACTAATCGATGGAGATCGGAATTATCATACTGTGTTTGATCCTTTCCGCATTTTTCTCTGGAATGGAAATTGCCTTTGTTTCCTCTAATAAGATATATCTTGAAATTGAAAAAAAACAAGATGATTTCATTTCCAAAATCTTAAGCAAGCTAACCCAAAAACCATCGAAATTTATTGCCACAATGCTCGTTGGCAATAACATCTCCATGGTAGTATACGGATTCTTTACAGGAGATCTACTGATGCGTTGGCTACATTCATTACCCTACCACTTTGAAGAGTTAACTTCTTTATTACTGCAAACCATACTTTCAACCCTCATTGTCTTAATCACTTCTGAATTTTTACCGAAAGTATTCTTCCAAATTTATGCAAACAGTTTCATAAAATTCTTTGCGCTACCCGCTTACTTTTTTTACCGACTGTTCTATTACATTTCTTCTTTCATGATTTGGATTTCCGATTTCATTTTGAAAAAATTCTTCAAAACAGAAGGTGACCAAATTAACCTCTCCTTTAGTAAAGTTGAACTAGGCAATTACATTTCGGAACAAATGAATGCCATGGATGACTCTCAAAATATCGACTCCGAAATTCAAATCTTTCAAAATGCCTTAGAATTTTCTGCTGTAAAAGCAAGGGATATAATGACTCCAAGAACAGAGCTAGTTGCCGTTGATTTACATAGTTCCATTACCGACTTAAAAAATCTCTTTGTTGAGACAGGCTATTCAAAAATAGTAGTCTATTTCAATTCGCTTGACGATATTGTAGGCTACGTTCACTCCTTTGAACTATTCAAAAAACCACGAAGTATTAAATCCATCATGATTCCTGTTGAATTTGTTCCTGAAACAATTTTCATCAAGGATGTAATGAATTTATTAACAAAAAAGCGGAAAAGTGTAGCTATTGTTCTTGATGAGTACGGCGGCACTTCAGGAATTGTTACAATCGAAGATATCGTGGAAGAACTTTTTGGCGAAATTGAGGACGAACACGATTCTAATGAGACACTTGTCGAAAAAAAACTAGATAGCGATACTTATTTATTCTCCACCCGATTAGAAGTTGAATATCTTAACCACGAATATAAACTTACTATCCCTGAAAGTGATTCTTATGGAACGCTCGGCGGCTTTATTGTAGATTTTTACAAAGAAATCCCCCAAAAAGGAGCGCAAATTACGATAGGAAATTACCAATTCGTGATAGAAGAAGCTTCAAACAAGAAATTAGAATTAGTAAAATTGACTCTATTGGACTAATTTCTTAAAAAAAACAAAAAAATTATTGAAATTATAACTAAGTGAGTATTATTATTTCACATATAATTGTATTTTCGCAAACTGAATTAAAATTTAACATATATAGAAATGGCAGTTTTATCACAAATTAGAAAACGTTCAGGTTTACTATTATTACTTATTGGTTTTGCACTACTATCTTTCGTAGTACAAGATCTATTTACAAAAGGTTTTAAAAGTTTATCTAAAGATGTAGGTAGCGTTAACGGAAAAGATATTTCTTTTGAAGACTTTAGAATAAAAGTAGCTAACACCGAAAAAAATAGTCAAAATCAAGGACAGACCATGACTTCTATGCAAGCTTCAAACCAAGTTTGGAACCAAGAAGTAAACATTGCTTTGTTGTCATCTGAATTTGAAAAAATAGGAATCCGTGTTGGCGAAAAACACATTATTGAAGTGCTTAAATCTAATCCTCAAATTGGACAAAACCCAATGTTCTTGAACGCTGCTGGCAAATTTGATTTGAAAAAATTTAAAGACTATTTCAAAACAAACCCTGAGGGTCTTCAAATGCTAAAAGATCAAGAAAAAGATGCTGAGTTAAACGCCAAGTACCAAATATATAATTCCTTAGTTAAAGGTGCAATGTACACCACTGAAACAGAAGGTAAACTAAAATACGAAGCGGAAAACAATAAAGTTAGCTTTGATTTTGTTGCGGTCCCATTTTCTAGTATAAAAGATAGCGATGTTAAAGTAAGCGATGACGAAATAGTTGCCTACATGAAAACAAAAGAGAAAAAATTCAAATCAGAAGAAACTCGTGAATTGGATTATGTGTTAATTGAAGACAAACCATCAGCAACTGATGAAGCAGAAATCAAAAACAAAGTAAACGGACTATTAACCACGCATGTGGAGTTTAAAGACGGTAAAAATGATACTATTCAAGGGTTTAGTTCCGTAGTTGACAATGCGGAGTTTGTTAATTTAAATTCAGACGTGCCTTTTGATTCAACGTATGTAAGCAAACAGGATTTACCCGCTGAACATGCCGATGCATTATTTGCTCTTCAAGCCGGTCAAGTATATGGCCCTTACATGAAAAACAATTACTATTGCATTTCAAAAGCTTTGGGCAGAAAAGCTGGCGCTAAAGCAAAAGCTAGCCACATATTAATCAGCTGGGAAGGCACAAAAGTTCCAAATAAAAAAGAAAAAAGAACTAAAGAGCAAGCAAAAGCAAAAGCAGAAGGATTATTAGCACAAGCGAAAGCTAATCCTGCGATGTTCCAAATCCTTGCAATGTCTAACTCTGATGATTCATCTGCTCAACAAGGGGGAGATTTAGGTTTCTTTGGTCCAGGACAAATGGTAAAACCATTTAATGATTTTGTCTTCAACAATAAAATTGGAACAATCGGAATAGTTGAAACAGAATTCGGTTACCACATCATCAATGTGACTGACAAACAAGATGCTATTAAATTAGCAACTATCGCGCAGAAAATCCAACCTTCAGAGAGCACCAACGATAAGATTTACGAGCAAGCCACTAAATTTGAGATGGAAGCTGCTTCTAAAGACTTTAGTGCATTAGCTAAACAAATGAACTTAACTGTTACGCCTTCCATCAGAGTTAAAGCAATTGATGAGAATTTTGGATCCGTTAACAATCAAAGACAAATCGTAAAATGGGCATTTGATGGCGAAACCAATGTTGGTGATGTTAAACGTTTTGAAATAGTTAATGTAGGTCACGTGATTGCTAAATTGAAAAAAGTTACTGAAAAAGGCTTAATGTCTGTAGAAGAAGCTAGACCACAAGTGGAATTAATCTTGAAAAACAAAAAGAAAACCGAAAAAAT
This sequence comes from Bacteroidota bacterium, assembly GCA_046051865.1. Lineage (GTDB taxonomy): Bacteria > Bacteroidota > Bacteroidia > Flavobacteriales > Flavobacteriaceae > Flavobacterium. Next base: position 7,332 of record JBJONL010000047.1, read on the forward strand.
TAAAGCTAAATTAAATGGTTCATCATTAACGGCACTAGCTAGCGCAAACAAAGTTGCTGTTCAAAGTGCTATTGATTTAAACATAGACAATCCCTCAATTCCAAATGTTGGATACGAACCAAAGGTAGTAGGCACCGCTTTTTCTACAAAAGCAGGTCAAGTATCTAAACCAATAGAGGGAATTTCTGGAGTTTATGTTATTGCTACAAAAACAGTAACAAAAGCACCTGCGATTAAGGATCACAAAGAATATAGTGCTAAAGTTCAACAACAGGTACTTAACTATGCTGGTAGAGTAATGCCCGCATTGAAAAATGATGCCGACGTTCAAGACAACAGAGCTGACTTTTACTAAAAAGCAACTTTCACGTAATAAAAAACCCTGAAGCTACTACTTCAGGGTTTTTTATTATAAAATCATCTCCTCGTAGGAAAGAACTATTTCATATCCCCTTTGTCTAAAATATTCTTTTGGATTTTCTTTAGAAATACTTAAAACAAAATCACCTCCCCAAGCACCCAAACTTTTGATGACTCCATTAAAATCTGAGAATAATGTCTCTTTTACTGTAGGCAATTCTAACACATTGCTTAATTCAATTTCATGCTGTTGTAAAGCCAATGCAAACTCCTTTGGTTCTTTGGCTGCAATCACTTTTTTAGTAATAGCATTAATAACGGGAATCGACTTGTCAACATGACTATTCTTTCCAAAATATAAAGAAATTGCATTCCGACTATTTTGCTTTTTATTAAGGTAAATAAAAAATATTTTGTCCCTAAAACTTGGCAGAAAAGCTACCTTTTCGACGATTGGTTTGTCATCTAGCAATTGATAAGTTATCGCACTATTACTTTGAGCACATGCAATATCATATCCACTACCGCCAAAACTCATTTTAAGCAACTCATAGGCGTCTATGGTTAACCATTGAGCAATATTATTAATTAGCGTGGAAGAGGTTCCTAATCCCCATTTTTTAGGAAATGTCAATTCGGTAGTCACCAGACACCCCTTGCCTTTCAAAATAAAATTGGGATTTATTTTATAAGCAGCATGTAATATTTCCACCAATATATTTTTAACACTATCATTATCAGAATTAATTTTTTGAATAACCTCCAAAAAAGAAACAGTGCTTTCAAACCATACACTTCCATCACTATCATAACTCATCCAATGTATAACTGCTGCCTCGTGTTCCTCAACGTGTAAATATTGTCCGAATTTTGTAGGTAACGCCAATGCCGTCGCACCATCCAAGACAACATACTCTCCTGTTATTAATAATTTACCGTTACTGTAAAAAGTTTGTTTCAAAAGTTTATTTTCTTAAATTTTCAATTAACTCAACCACTGAGGCGTGTGAAACCGTATGATTTACAAAAAATGCTGCCACTGCTTTTCGTTCATCTGCAGTCGCTTGATATTGATTCAAGATATTATTCAAATGCATCTTCATATGACCTTCTTGTATCCCTGTAGTGGTCAAGGAGCGCAAAGCCGCAAAGTTTTGAGCCAAACCGGTAACTGCAACAACTTGCATTAATTCTTGTGCTGTAGGTTTACCCAAGATTTCTAAAGCTATTTTAACTAAAGGATGTAATGAAGTCAATCCGCCGACAGTCCCCAATGCTAATGGTATTTCCATCCAAAATGTAAAAATGCCATCTTCAATCTTAGCATGTGATAAACTTGTATATCTCCCTCCTCTTGAAGCATAAGCATGAACCCCTGCTTCAACCGCACGAAAATCATTGCCCGTCGCTAATACAACCGAATCCACTCCATTCATGATACCTTTATTATGGGTAACCGCTCGATAAGGTTCAATCTCTGCAATACGAACTGCCTGAACAAACTTTTCAGCAAATTGATTTGGATCCTCAATTTTCTTTTCTCCTAATTCTTCAACCGTACAAGAGACTTCCGCACGTACTACGCAATTTGGCACATAATTAGAAAGTATGCTCATAATAACCGATAAGTCCGCTTCTTTTTCAGAAAAGCCACTGTAGTCTGATGCTTTTTGAATAAGAGATTTAGCTACCTGTTCCAAACAAGAATTAATAAAATTAGCTCCCATGCTATCCTTAGTTTCAAAGGTCACATGAAGCTGATAATAATGTTCTAATTCCGTCGTTTTATCTCTGAGCTCAATCGCCACTATTCCGCCTCCTCTAGACCGCATATTCTTTGTAATGCCCTCGGTCGAAGCTACTAATTCATTTTTAACAGAATCAAAAAACTCCTTTAATTTTGAGGCTTTGCCCTTATACAAGAAATGAACTTGCCCAATCTTTTCCGTGCTGATTACCGTAGCTTTGAATCCGCCACGAGTACTCCAAAACTTAGCCGACTTAGCGGCGGCAGCCACAACCGAACTTTCCTCTATCACCATTGGAACCGAATAATAACTCCCATTAATTAAGAAATTAGGAGCGATTCCCATAGGCAAATAAAAGTTGGTAATCGTATTCTCAATGAACTCATCATGCAATTTTTGCAACTTACTATCTTGATTCCAATACTGTTTTAGCACAGCAGTAGCTTCTGTAGCATTCGAAAAATAATTAACAGCAATCCAATTGATTTTATCTTCTTTTGATAATTTAGAAAAACCTACAACGGCATTATTCATATGTCTCTAGTAATTATAATAGCTATAAAGTCAGTTTATAGCTTGTATTTAGTTAATGCTTAAGATTTGGTCTGCGTAGTTAATGGCATAGGAACCTCATCTTGATACTCTGTCTCTTTTAAATCTTCCGTCTTCTTACCTAAACGTATTATTGGCTTTTCTTGTGTTCCTGTAACTTTCAAAGGAATCCCAATGATCCCTAACGGCGGTAACCCTAATCGTATTTTTAGATTAAGCTTACCATCAAAACTTGTCTGGCCTTCTATTCTCGGTCGAAAACCGGCAACTTTAAATTTAAATCGTTCAATCGAAATTAGGTTATTTTTTATCGTCGTTTTAATAGCTACCTTGGTTACATCAGGATCTAGGATCGCATTTTTTCCAGTTTTCTCACTAATAGCACCAAATAATTTAAACCCTTTCATCTTAACCTTTTTCACCGATAATATACCTCCACCAGTTAAGGAAGGAAAAATAGGCTGCATAGTTGAATCTAATATTCCGGCCACATTATAGTCCAATGAAATTATACCTTCCGCACCAGAGGCTGCCGATGCCATGTCGCGAAACAATTTCACTTCATTATAAGCCCTTTTTACATCAAAATCTTTAGCCGCTACTTTAAAATCAAAATAGGCTTTTTCAGGAGTTTGACTACCGTAAACCAATTCCATAGTAACGGCACAACCTATCATCTCAAAACCCGATTTCCTTACTTCCAATTGGCCCCGATGCAATGACACTACTCCTCTAAAGTTTTGTAACTGTAAGTCTTCAAAATTAATTTTAGTAGCCGTGGCATTAAAAGTAAGATCAAAATTTACCGGCAGTACTATTACACCCGTTGCCGTTTTTCCCTTCACCTTAGTAGTGATTTTTGATACTTCACTACTTGACGTTTTAGCAGCCTCAACCTTAGACATAAACTCATCAACATTGATATAATCTGAATGAAGATTGAAATCTCCTCTTATTACAGCTTTATCCGTAAACACAAAATCAATTACATTTCGCAAACTACCGCTCATAATAAAGTCTGACTGACCATAAGCCGCTTTAAAATTATTGAAATTCATGTGCTCCTGCTCAAATTGAAATGTTCCTTCCTTAATTATAAAAGGCTTGGGCAAATATTCCGTACTAGTCTTAATGTTTCTCAAAACCAAAGTACCCTTATTCTCTAATTTAGCATAATGGCCCTTTAGCGCATTGTTCTGAGTGCCTTTAAACGCGACATCAGCGTTTATATAACCTGACAAATCCAATCCCTTTCGAGAAAAAACGTGGTATATCTTCGCCAAATCAAGTTCTCCTTTTGCTTTAATATCGTACTTTATGTTGTCAAAGTTTTCAACTTTTGCATTTAAATAAACTGGGTTGTCTTCAAAAACAAAGCAAGCAGGTGAAATTGCGATTTTCAAATCCTGCAACGATCCTTTCGAATCCATCACTGAGGCCTTAACATTGATATCCTTGATAGGGTTCGGATAATAGATTGATTTCACATATCCACTACTTAATGATAATGTCCCTTTCGTAATTGGAATTTGATTGTCTTTTTTATTGAACACTCCATCTGATTGAAAATCTACATTCAAAACACCGCGTAAATCCATATTCTCTATACCAAAGGCTCGATCCATTTTAGCCAAGTCAATTTTAGAATTTATCCTAGCTAAGATTTTGGGTTTAGACAATCCTTCCGTTTTAACGATAGCTTTTACATAATCCTTGCCAACATTAAAAAAAACAGAATCAATATTGACTTTTAATTGCTCCATATCTAAAGACGGCAATTTGCTATCAAAATTCAAAAAGATGTTAGAGGCGGGAAACGGAGCATTTTTATAAGAAATGAATCCGTCCCTAATTTTCATATTGAATGCTAAATCTGGCTTTAAATTCTTAGCGGCAACGTACTTCCCTTTTAAGGTTAACCTCAAATCGGTACTTCCTTTTACTTTTGATTTTTCCAACCAAGTAACGTAATGTGGAGGCAATGCTGTAAAAAAATCATTGAGCTTACTATCATCTGATTGGATGGTAAAATCCATATCATAACCATTATTCAAAAAATCAAATTTCCCCTTAAACGCAACTGGCAACTTATTGATCTTTAAATTGTTTTGCTGAAATACAAAGGCCAAGGAATTAGTGTTGATTTTCGTAATCAAATCAGCATTAATGCGCTTGTTTTTTAAATAGGCTTCCCCTCCATAGCTAAAATCAAAGGAATCAATATTTGCTTCAGTATACAACTCAAAAATCGCTTGATCTAAATCTCCATTACCTTCATAATTAAACCCTCTTGCATCAATCAACATTTTGGTTGACTTGTCATCATAAACTAAATGACTATCTTCTATAACAATCTTTTCTAAACGCAAAGAAGTAGTACTACGAGTATCTTTTTGAGGAGCAGGACTAGCCGCGTTGTACACGTTGTAATTTGCTTCTCCTTTGACATTAACCTTTACATTTATTAATGCTTTTGAAACATAAATCTCATCAATGTTCACACTTTTGTCAAAAATCAGTGTCTTGAGATTAATTCCGAAAGATATTTCATTAGCAGACACCAAGGTCTCATTTTTAAATGGGGCTGAGCCTTTAAGTACAAAATCAGTTAACGTTAAGGTTAAGGAAGGAAAATGATTAAAAAACGAAAGATTTGCTTCTTTGAAATTTAATTCACCATTCAACTTTTGATTAGCAAATAACTTAACCTCTTCAGCGATTCTTCCGGGAAACAGTATGGGTATAATAAACAGTAAAAGTAAAAGGGCACCAAATATAATCCCTGATCCTTTAATCAGCTTAATTACTATTGATTTTGTTGGCTTTTTCATACGACAAAAGTACTATTCAAAAAAGTGACACAAAAGATTAAATGCTTTTATTTTTATAAAGATAAAAAAAAGCCACGCTATATAGCGTGGCTCTTTCCATAAATAGATAACTTACTAACTTATTCTTTGATTAATTTCAATGTTTTAGTATTGTTATTAGCATCAGCAACTTTAACTAAATAAAGACCTGCGCTTAAATCAGCAATTGAAAACTGATTGTTATCAGTAGATGTAAAAGATTTTACTAACTGACCAGAAATGTTATAAACTTGAGCCGTTGCAAATTCACCTTTAATAGTGAAGTTAGAAGCAGCAGGGTTTGGATAAACAGCAACTGATGCTAAACCAAATTGATTAACAGATAAAGCATCCGTGAACAAATAAGCTTTAGTTAGATTACTGAAGGTAATGTTCCAAGTACCCGCAAGCGCTTGTATATCACCATTTCCTGGATTACCAGTAGGGAATCCATCACCACCCCATGAAGTAGTCCAAGCATTATCTCTTCTAAATTTACATCCTCCATTTGTCATCACTATATTACTAGCTGAATAATTAACACCGTCTGTAGTTGTTAATGCAGTATCAACTCCCCATCCGCCAACGGCAGCTCCAGTTATACTAATAACCGGGAATGAAAAACTATATTCTCCTGTAGCAATGTTTAATTTTGCATCATAAGTACCTGCAGGATCCACTGTTATATTAGAACCTCCTGGCGTCCCTGTAGGAAATGTTGGTGCAGTACCATTACTTCCCCATGACGTAGACCATGCATGATCTTTACGGAATTTACAATCAGCTGCCGTTAAGGCGATATCATTTAGACGGTAGTTATCTGAATCGACTGGTGTTAAGTCAAAATCATGACCATCTCCCCAGCCTCCAACAGCGTCACCTGTCAAACTAACTAATGCAAATAATGGAGCAGCTGTAAATGCATACTCACCCGATGCAGTATTTATACTAATAGTAGTATAATTTCCAGCCGTTACTGGAATTAAATCTGTTTCCCCTGTTACTGTTCCTGCAGGAAAATCAATTCCACCAAAAACCACACCATCCACTTCAAATTGCGCTGTACCCGCAACCAAGGATGCATTAGAAACCGTAAAATTAGTCAAGTCTAAAGTAGACAATACTAATCCCCCTGGTGTTGTAACAGCAGTACCCACTAATTTAACAACTGGAATAGGTGCACCCCCAGCAAAATTATACACCCCTGTTGTACTATTGAATGTTACATCATAAGTACCAGCAATACATTGAATATTTGTTCCGTTTTGAACTCCAGTTCCTGAAGGAAACGCCTCGCTACCCCAGTTTATTGCCCAATCATGGTTAGCTCTAAATTTAATCCCTCCCGCATTAGGAGTTGGTGAATTGGCTGACGCTACTGTAATTGTACATGTCCAGTTTTCGCCATCTGTTGATGTTAGATCAGTATCAACACCCCAACCTCCGGCAGCTTCTCCTGTGATGGAAACCACTGTGATGCTTTGGGCATTGATGTTAATTGCAGTAAAAATTAATGCAATAAATAAAAGTAATTTTGTCTTCATAATTTTTTTTATTTGGATTGTTTATAATAAGTGTTGCTAATTTACAATTTATTTACATTAATCCTCTAAAAGTGAAGTAAAAAGCATAACGAAAACGTTATAGTGTTAATAAATAAATCGCAGAAAACAGATTAGCAATAAGCTGATACATATCTAAAATTTATCTTTTTTACTTCACTTTTGGGACTTGTAAGGTTTTGCTATTTTATTGTTTCACTAATTTTAAGGTCTTTTCATTGCTATTGCCATCGACTAATCTTACCATGTATATGCCAGCCGTAAGGTCAGATATTTCATAAAGTTCATTTGCTAATCTATTTGTAAATGATTTAACCAATTGCCCAGTAATCGAATAAATCATCACCTTTGACAAATTAGAATTTATTGAAAAATAGCCTAACGACGGATTAGGCGTTAAGTTCACATAATCCAAGGCATTAAAAGTATCAGTACTTAAAACTGAAGGCTGATTTCCATAAACTCTAAAACCACCTGCTTCAATGGTTATAGGACTAGTTGTGCTTGTAACATCCACAGGCGTATTGTCCATTAAATTATACCAAGTTCCTGTGTAAGGAAAATTTGGCGTCACATTTATAGAAGCAACATTAAAGTTAGTTAATACCACTACATTTTTAAGTGTTGATGCAGCGGCGGCATTATCATAAATATAGAGTTTGGGCTCCAAAGTAGTACCTGAATTTAGGGCAAAATCCTTGCTGAAAACCGAATTATTTATTTTCAAATCAATCATTTTAGCATAATTGTTAAAAATGGTACTTCGGTTTGAATCGCCCAGCCAATTATTTACCCATTGCGGTTGCGGCTTAGTATCAAGCTTACAATCTCCCGATGTAGCATCGGAATCGGTATTAACGGTTCCATTATTACAAGTAAATATCGAATCATTAAAGCCTAATTCAGCAAAATGCCAAATCATTTTAGGTCCAGGAACTAATAAAGAAATAGCACCGATGGCCGACATTCTTGATAAAGCCGTATTCAATGTTCTAACGTTATGAGAAACATTTGTATTGTTTCCATAAATCAAGTTTTTATACATTAAATGTTCTTTGTCATGACTTTCCGGATAGCCTAATAGACGTTTACCAGAAAAGCCGTGGGCGCCATTACCCATCCTAGAAATGTCATTGCCAGAATTGTAACCCATTGACAATTGATTATAAGACGAGGTCATTTCACCCCACATCATCACCCCTTTACTCGGTGTTTCATTCAACCTATAATTTGCCCATTGTTGTTCTTCGTTGTCCGCACCAAGGTGCTCAAAAATAACATAATGCGTTGGATCTAAACTCCAAGAATAATCGGCATACTCTTTTAGAACATCTACTCGATCTTGTTGATAACTGTTTGTACAGGCATCACTTCCGGTGCAATTTTGAGTAAATCCCTTTGTTAAATCCCAACGAAATCCATCTATTTTATATTCTTGAATCCATTGTTTAACAACTCTTTTTACATACGTTTTAGTTCTAGCTTGTTGATGATTAAAATCATTTCCAACACTATAACTGTGGGTAGCAACCATATTAAAATAAGGACTATCAGAAGAAGGTGCTCCCCAACCGTCGCCGTCAGGATCATTCATCCACATTCTATCCATCGGATTTCTACCAAAGGCATGGTTTAAAGCAACATCTAATATTACTGCTATTCCATTTTGATGACAAACATCAATAAATTCTTTTAATTTATCAGCTGGCCCATAAGCTTTATCATTGGCAAGGTGAAAGCTAGTATTATATCCCCAACTCTCATTTCCTTCAAACTCCATAACAGGCATTAATTCAATAGCATTGATTTTTAAATTTTTAAAGTAATCAATACGATCAATAAGATTTTGATAACTTCTGTTTGCCTCAAAATCACGGACCAAAAGCTCGTAAACAACTAATTTGTCCTTATCTGGTTTAACAAAATTAAGGGTTGCTTCACTCCAAGCGTAAGGTGTTTGCCCTGTTTTCAAAACAGTTACTTCTCTATCTTGCCCAGAAGCCGTTGGAAAAGGAGGCAAATTAGGATAAACAGAAGGTGAAATCCATGGATCATCATAAGATGATAATACCAAAGTCGAATAAGGATCCGCGGTTTTTACCAAAACGGGCGAATTAGCTACTGGGGTTTGGTCTACGACCCAATATTGATAACTATAATCAACGCCGGGAGTTAATCCAGTAAGCTCTATCCAAAATTTAGACGAGGAGACATCCTTTTTCATGGCATAATTATTGTCTGGTTGCCAGTTGTTAAAACTTCCTGCGACATAGACATAATCTTTACCTGGCGCATCCAAGACTAAGATAGCCTTGGTGTCATCTGCAGCATCATAATTGATCCCGTCTAACTTTCCTGCAGGAATAGCGTCGGCAACCGTTGTTGGGGTGACAATAACCGAAAACTTTTTAGTTTGTGTAGAAGTGCCCTGAGTAATCACCAACTCATAATTCTGATTGGACGTAATATTGGTATGGTTAAAAGCATAAGAAGAAACATTGGAAACTGCATCAATACTTACCCCATTAGCTTTTAAATTATAATCAGCGTTTCCGTTAGTGTTAGACGCTGAAATACTTCTACTACCTCCCGAAGCAATTAAAGTCGCACTATTCTCGGCCGGAGCACTTAAGGTAGTCTGAAAGTAACCTACGTTAAAAAAGAAATCACTACAACTGGGAACCAATTTTAAAGTTTGTGATCCCGTAGCATTCCTAAAAACCATACCCATTTTTGCAGCGCTAGACTGCTGAGCAGCATTAAGGTTAAAATAAACACTTGGTGTCATGGTAATACTCCATGTACCATTTCCATTGTTAGTCATTAATCCAACACCGTTATCTAATCCCCAATTCCCCACTACAGTGGTCCACGGGTTACTAGTTGGGCCAATCCCAGAATGAATATAAACTTTCGCAGGATTCGAACCCATCGTATTACAAGTCGAACTTGCAAAAGATACCGTAATAGTAATTTGATCTGTTACGTTAAAGGTTGCGGGTGAAATGGTAACCTGTTGTGCAACAACAAAAGAGGTAACAAGACAAAATAAAAAAGCTATTCTTTTCATAGTAAGATTTTTTTATTTCATAAAGAGCAACTAATTAAAGTTGCTCTTTATGAAATTATTATTTTATTTTATAACTATATTTTGGTCATTTTGTAGGTATACTTTCTAGGCGAACTTAAATCAAGTTCTATTTTGTAAGTATCTCTTGAGCCGTCATCTGTTCCTCCTACAGTAATATCACCTTGTCCAGCGACACTATTCTCTTGCAAAGTTGTGGCAGATGTTTTACCCAAAATAGAAACAGCAGTGGTAGCGGTTCCAGGAGCATACGGAGGGTTGGGCAAAGCTGGCACAACCAAAGCTCCTGTCCATGCATTCGATTTAAACTTGAATTTTCTACCTTTCACCAACCCAACTTGTAGGGACCATATTTTAGCAGTAGCATCATATTCAAATGGCACTTGATTACCAAAACCAAGTCCTGTTCTTGTAGCAGGCCCAAAAATCCCAAAAGTGGTAAACTTAGCCAAAGTATAAGTATTTGAAGCCAAATTAACCTTGACAAGATAATGACCTGCGGCAGCAATTGAAATACTGGTAGTCGAACCACCTGTGTTTAAAGCACCAGCAGCACCGCCATAGACAGTTGCCCCAATAAAATCATAGCAAGCATCAGGCTGGTAAAACTTGTAACTTCCGGCTTCTAAATACATATAACCCTCATAATCACTATTTGATGATGGTGAAGACGCGGCAATTCTTGGCTCTGTAGCAGCAGTATTTCCATCTTTTACAAACGCCATAATAGGCAATTTCAAAGAATATCCAGTTACTTTTACATTAATAGGATTAGAATATTGAATAAAAGCATTAGGACTGCTTCCTAAAACTGATTTTATACGTATGTCAACATCCATCTCAGTACATTTATACGTAGCTAAGGCATTTATTAAATTGTTGAATTCTGATACAGTCAACGTAGCTTTTCTTGATGTTGGAGTAATTTCTAATCCACTTCCTGTATATTCCACCGGATTTGACAAGGTACTATCACTGTGATCAAAAATTTGTAACGTATAAGAGGAAACAGTCGCCGGACCATTGTTCGTTCGATCCCATTCAAATTTCCCAAAAACATCAGTTGCAATTGCTGATGACAAAACCGAAGGGGAAACAACCGAAGCATCTTGTCTAAGTTCAAAACCATTGGCAGAAACTACAGGGTCCTTTGATTCTTCACAAGACACAACTCCTAGCAGTAGTAGCGCAAAAAGTGTCGTTTTTAATATATTTTTCATTTAAATTTCGTTTATAATATTAATAACCAGGATTTTGAGTTAAATTAGGATTAGCATCCAAAGCCGTCAGAGGAATAGGGAATAATTTATAGGTATCTGGTATTGAAGTACCATTCAAAACATTTCCTTTCCAAGGCCATAAATAAGAACCTCCTGTGAATTTGCCAAAACGAATTAAATCACTTCTTCTATGTCCTTCAAAATTTAACTCTCTACCTCTCTCATCTATTAAAAAGTCAAGGGTTAATTCCCCAGCAGTAATAGAAGGTGCCCCTGATCTATTTCTTACTTGATTAACATAGGCCAAAGCCTGTGAAGTGGTACCGCCACTTCCTCCTCTAACTACACACTCGGCATACATTAAGTACGCATCGGCCAAACGGAATAAAGGAAAATCAGTACTTGAAAAACTTGTAGGAGTTGTAGGTCCGGAAAAATTAGTATTTCTAAATTTAGTACATGGGAAACCATCTGTCCAAGTTTTATAATTTGTCATTTCATAACTATGTCCTGCTGTCCAAAAAAGTTGTGCTCTAGCATCCGTTGATGAAGCTAAATCCCCATATAAACTATACCATGCTTTAGTAGCTCTATGTCCACCCCAACCGTCAGTAGCACCAAAAGTACTTAAAGTCATCGTTTCTGAATTTAAGCTACCATTTACTAAATAAGTTGTATTACCATAACTTTGACTAGCAAGTGCGTCTGCAATCAACGGGAATATAATTTCAGGAGAAGTATTATTATCACCGCTGAAATTCTGGATAAAATTAGGAGCTAAAGTATAACCTCCTTCAGTAATTACTTTATTTACATATGTCAGAGCATCACTATATCGCGCATTGCCAGTATAAACTTCTGCGTTTAAATACAATTTAGCTAACAACATTCTAGCTGCTGATTTGTTAGCTCTACCATACTCATTAGTTTGTGGCAATGAAGATTCTATTGCTAATAATTCAGATTCCACATAATTAAACAATTCAACTCGTGATGCTTCTGGAAAAGCTCCAGCTGTACCATAATTTTCAGTTGTAATCAAAACCCCTTTACCGAAACAATCAATCATATAGTAATAAGCCAACGAACGTAAAAATCGCAATTCGCTAATATACAACCCCTTATCCGAAATACTAGTTTGATTAAGTGCAATAATTAAGTTTGTGGTTTGTGGTACGGTATAATAAACTCTATCAAACAAGTATCTAAAGAATTTATTGTTTTGAGTCCAATTTGAAGTAGTTGTCAATTGATCTAACCCATCATCACCCCAACGATTTTTCATGTCATCGGCGCTAAAATCTTGCAAATTAATTATACCTCTTAAAAACCCTGTTTCTCCAGCATCATTTGCTACAATATCTGAACTTCCAGGCCCGGAAGGTCCTGTCAATGCAAATGTGCCATACATTTTAGAAACCAAGCCTTTTACTTCTCCTGGATTGTTCTGAAGTAAATTATCTAACGTATCTCCTATCAAAGGCTTTTGATCCAATTCACTGGAACAAGATGCCGATAGTAAAAGTAGGATACCAGCGGTTATTTTTATAAAATTTGTTTTCATATTTTTATGTCTTTTTTTTAAAAATCAATGCTTAAACCCATATTAAACACTTTAGGTCTAGGGTAGAAATCTGTCTGGATTCCGTTAAAATTTTCAGGATCCTGGCCTGGATATTTTGTTAAAACAAATAAATTATTCACACCCACAAATAGGCGCATAGAGACTGATTTATAGAGTTTATCAAATCTATACCCCACCGAAATACTTTCACAACGTAAAAATGTAGCATCATGAATGAAATAGTCTGAAAGTGCCTGACCATCCTGAATGGTTGTAAAAGGCAAATAACCACTTAACGCATTATTTAAATTTGTGCTTTGTCCTGGTTTCACTTTTTCTTTAAATCCAAATTGATAATCCGGACTGTTGTATACATTACCTCCAAACTGTCCGCGGAAACTAGCATTAAAATCCAATTTCTTATAATTAAATGAAGTACCAAATCCAAAAGTCCAATTTGGCGCCATTGCAACATAATATTTATCGCCATCATCGGTGATTTGTCCATCACCGTTTCGATCTACAAATGCATTTGGTATTGGCTTGCCTGCACTATCATATACTTGTTCATATACCCAAGCAGATCGAGGTTGCTCCCCTACTTTATGATAAGTTAATGTTTTTCCAATACCAGGTATACCATCAAGAGCAATTCTCGAAGTACCGTTTAAAGCATCAACATTTCCAATATTATAAGAAGCATTGGCATTCACGCTCCAATTCAAATTATCACCTGAAATAATTTTACCCGTTAAACTAACCTCAATACCCTTTCTTGACAAGGTTCCTGCATTATCCACAAAACTATTTGTTAAAAATTGTCCTGGGGGAAAATTCACCAAGGCTAACAAATCAGTTGTTTTACTGTAATATGCGTCAATACTTCCTGTCAACAAACTGTTTTTCAGGATGTCAAAATCCAATCCAAGGTTATAGGTAACGGTTTTTTCCCAAGTTAATTCTGGATTAAATGCATTAATTGAATATGTCCCGATGCCTGGCAAATATTGTCCCTGTGTACTTCCAATGGTGTAAGTAGGAATATAAGAATAATAACCCGCAAACTGCACATCTCTAAAATCACTATTCCCTGTATAACCGTAACCTAATCTCAATTTAAGATCGTTGATGGTCGAAGAATTTTTCAAGAAACTTTCTTCTTTTATCTTCCATGCAAAAGCTGCTGATGGAAAATAACCCCATCTCTGATCTTTAGCATACAATGACGAAGCATCAGCTCTAAGAGTAAAACTAAAAAGATACTTGTCCATTATATCAAAATTAGTTCTCCCAAAGTAAGACTCCAATACCATTTTACCATAATACCTTCTATTAGGATTATTCGAAGACCCTGGGTTTAATTCTCTAATACCTGTATCGTTATTATAACGATACCATGTTTCATTTCCATCTAGCACAAAACTTTGAAAACTGTGTCCTAATTGCGCTTCAACCTTAGATACAATTCCGCTTGTCTTTTTAGAATATGCTAGATAAGAATCAAGCGTTTTATTCATAATGGTTTGACTTTGCTTATAGTTAACTCCTGGATTAAAAATATAATTGGTTGAAGGCGTTGAACCAATTGCTGGTTTTGATTGATAAGTCTCAAGGGAATTATCACTAAAAGATTCTACGATATTTGATTGAGAAGCTTCCATACCCATATTGACAACCGCTCGCAATTCTGGTAAGAAATGCATTTTGTAGTCGAATTCTATATTACCCAAAAACTTATCAATTGTTTCAGGTCTGCTTCTTTGATTTAACCTTGCAACCGGATTTAAAGCTCCTTGCACAAGATATCTACCATCCCAAGACGGATCTCCTGGATTATTTGTCTCTTGATAGTAACCAGCAAATCTATTATCTGGACTAGCACCATAAATAGGCTTTGTTGGGTCCATATTTAACGCGGCATAAGTAACAGAGCCAACATCAATTGCATTTTTCTTTGAACTAAAACCTTTAGCATTAACATTTACTTTTAAATGCTTGTCTAAATAGGTCGGCGAAAGATTAAACCCGGCAGAAATTCTTGAGTAATCATTGGTTTTGATCAAACCTTCAGTTTTGTTATATCCTATTGACGCTCTAAAAGGTATATCTTCAAAAATTGGGGTTCTAACACTAAAATTATGATCCTGACTAATTGCTGTTCTAAAAACCGCATCTTGCCAATTTGTGTCTGACAATAATCTTCCCTCAATTATGCCAGGCGTTGAAAGGTCATCAACAGTTCCTGTTGGAGCATTAGGATCAGGTATTCCTAATCTATTTGTGTATTCCGGAAAATTACTTTCAATAAAAGAAGTAAACTCCTTTGATTTCATAGTATTGATTGTTTTTCCAACACTTGACACCGAATAAACATTTGAATAGGTAAATTGCGGCTTTCCTTTATTTGTTCCTCTTTTGGTAGTAATTATTATAACGCCATTTGATGCTCTCGAACCATAAATTGCAGTAGCTGATGCATCTTTCAAAATCGTGAAAGACTCTATATCATTTGGATTAACTAACGACAATGGATTCGACTGACCGGCTGCCAACTTATTATCTATCTGCACATTATCGATAATGATTAATGGACTAGATTGGGCACTTAAGGAAGCGCCACCACGAATTCTAATATTAGGCGGAGTGTCTGGCTGCCCGCCATCATTAGTTATTCTAACACCCGTTGCTTTTCCTGCAATCAATTGATCGGCAGAGACAATAGCACCACGGTTAAAATCTTTTGAAGTAACAGTAGTAACAGAGCCAGTAGCATCTTTCTTCTTAACTGAACCATAACCAACCTGAACAACAACTTCTTGTAATTGGTTGGCCGATTCATCTAGACTTACACTAATCGACTTCTGACCAGAATATGTCACGATATTGGTCTCATAGCCAACAAAAGAAAATACGATCTTATCGTTATTCTTTAATTTGGCAAGCTGAAATTTACCGTCAAAATCGGTAGTAGTACTCTGCTGAGCACCTTGTACAGTTACGTTTACCCCCGGCAGCGGTTGATTCGATTTTTTGTC
Organism: Bacteroidota bacterium; assembly: GCA_046051865.1. Classification (GTDB taxonomy): domain Bacteria; phylum Bacteroidota; class Bacteroidia; order Flavobacteriales; family Flavobacteriaceae; genus Flavobacterium. The sequence continues at coordinate 23,310 of JBJONL010000047.1, forward strand.
AACTACAACACCATTTAAAGTGCTCTGAGACAGAACACTAAAAGGAAGCAACAGCAATAAAAATAACAACTTTTTGTAAATTGTTTTCATACATTTTGTTTAGGTTAGAAATTTAATTTTGTGCTTATACTTTAACTTCGAATGTTAAATTTATGTAAAATTTTCTAGTTACCGAATTATGGGGTGTTAATTCGTACCCGAAAACGTTTTCGTGTTGAAAACTTTCTTTATTTTTCAATATTTTAAGGCTTAAATTCACAGAATAAAAAAATACAGCTATCTTTATTCAGAATTCCTTTTTTACCCAATTGTAAACATGAAAAGAAAAGTAACCTTAAAGCAAATTGCAAAAGAACTTGATGTATCCATATCCACCGTTTCAAAATCACTAAGAAATAGCCTAGAAATTAGTGAAGATACACGACAAAAAGTACAAGCATTTGCCAAATTATACAACTACAAACCCAACAATATTGCGTTGAGTTTAAAAAACAAAAAGACAAAAACAATTTGCATTATTATTCCCGAAATCATCCACCATTTTTTCGCTACCGTGATCAGCGGAGTAGAAAATGTTGCCAACGAAAATGGCTATAATGTACTAGTGTGTCTTTCCGACGAATCCTTTGACAAAGAAGTAATAAATATTGAAATGTTAGCCAACGGAAGCATCGATGGATTTATTATGTCCCTGTCTAAAGAAACCCAACAAAAAAAGGACTTCCACCACATCGTTGAAGTCATAAACCAAGGAATGCCCGTTGTCATGTTCGACCGAGTTACCAACGATATCTTGTGCGATAAAGTAATCATTGACGACAACTTAGCCGCCTTTAATGCTACGCAATACCTAATCGATAAAGGATTCAAAAAAATTGCACTCATCACGACCGTGGATTACGTAAGCGTAGGAAAATTGAGAACTGAAGGATATGTCAAAGCACTAAGAAATAATGATCTCAAAGTCGAAGAAAACCTAATCCTTAAAATTGAAGATACCGAAAACTTTGAAGCCTCAATAGCCGAATTGCTGAACAGCAACCCCGACCTCGAAGCCATATTTGCCGTAAACGAATTATTTGCTGTGACAGCTATTAAAACAGCAACCAAATTGGGAAGAAATGTCCCAACTGATTTATCAGTAATCGGATTTACTGATGGAATTATTTCCAAATATTCCTCACCAAGCATTACCACTGTAAGCCAAAACGGAATCAAAATGGGAGGCAAAGCAGCCAAAATGCTAATTGAAAGGCTAGAAGCCGATGAAGAAGAGGAAGAACAATACAAAACGGAAGTAATAGAAACCGAATTGGTCGAAAGAGAATCAACGATTTAATCCAATTTTATGAACAAAAAACGTTTGCGAAGAGGCAGGTATTTATTTTTTTTCCTCAAAACAAACACAATTTAATTTCTTTATTATCTTTACCACAATTATCAAAGCTTATACTTTACCTTCGAAAATAAATTAAAGTTTTGATAAGCGTATCGCTTGTCGTTTTATTAATCAATAAATTACGATAATGGAAAAGCGTAAATTAGGTTTCTGGGAAATTTGGAACATGAGTTTCGGTTTCTTAGGAATACAGTTCGGTTTTGCCCTGCAAAATGCAAATACTTCAAGAATTTTTGATACCCTAGGTGCTGAAGTCGATAAAATTGGCCTCTACTGGTTAGCCGCGCCATTAACTGGGCTAATTATTCAACCCATAGTTGGTTATTTTTCAGACAGAACTTGGACCAAATTAGGAAGACGCAGACCCTACTTTTTGGCAGGGGCTATTCTATCTTCCTTAGCACTAATTTGCATGCCCAACTCTCCTACATTATGGATTGCTATAGGAACTTTGTGGATTATGGATTCCTCCATAAATATTTCAATGGAACCTTTCCGAGCATTTGTTGGTGACAATTTATCCGAAAAACAACGAACACTTGGCTTTGCTATGCAAAGTTTCTTTATAGGTTTAGGAGCCGTCGTTGGTTCTGCATTGCCTTATGTTTTTACCAATTGGTTTGACATACAAAACACTGCGCCAGCGGGAATAATACCGCCTTCAGTAAAATGGTCATTTTATGTAGGAGGTGTTGTTTTTCTTATGACGGTAATTTGGACCGTAATAAAATCAAAAGAATATTCACCCGAGGAATTAGAAGCTTTTGACAAAGCTCAAAAAGAAACAATTAAAGCAAACGAAACAAAATCCGACGTAGGATGTACTGAAAAAAGACAACTTAACATTGGTTTATCGCTACTTTTCATAGGAATATTACTTTCGTATTTCGTTTACGACATCAATACTACAAGTAAAAATAGCCACAAAGAATTATACATCCTATCTATCGGAATTCTAGTAACGGGAGTATTATTTGCCGTAGTATCGCAACTACGAAAAAACAAGATTCAAAACGGGTTTACTAATATTGTAACCGATTTATTAAACATGCCTAAAACCATGAAGCAATTAGCTTGGGTGCAATTTTTCTCTTGGTTTGCCTTATTCTCCATGTGGATATATACCACGAAGGCCGTTACTGGGCATGTTTTTGGAACAAACGACACTACCTCAAAATTATATAATGATGCCGCCGACTGGGTTTCAGTGATGTTTACAGTATACAACGGAGTCGCTGCAGCGGTTGCCTTTTTATTGCCTGTTTTAGCACGAAGAACTAGTAATAAATTCACCCACATGCTAGCGCTTATTGCAGGTGGATTAGGATTGATTTCTATTTATTTCCTATCAGATAAAGTAGGCTTATTGCTTGCTATGATTGGGGTTGGAATTGCATGGGCAAGTATCCTTTCTATTCCCTATGCCATGCTTTCTGGCTCATTACCGTCAAGCAAAATGGGTTATTACATGGGCGTTTTTAATTTCTTCATTGTGATTCCGCAAATTGTAGCTGGAACCATTTTAGGATTTTTAGTGAATACATTTTTTAATGATGAACCTATTTATGCCCTCATTATTGGCGGGATATCCATGATACTGGCAGGAATATTAACATTAACGGTGAAAACAAATATAAAGATTGACATTAATGACTAAAAAAGCATTCATCTTCGACCTAGACGGAGTTATTGTGGATACCGCAAAATACCACTTTCTGGCTTGGCAAAAAATTGCGAGCCAACTAGGAATCGAATTTACACCCGAACACAACGAAGAACTAAAAGGCGTAAGCCGCGTCCGCTCTCTTGATATCATCTTAGCCTTGGGGAAAATCCAAGCGACGCAAGAAGAAAAAGACCAATGGCTTACCCAAAAAAATAACGACTACCTCGCCTACATTGAAAACATGGATGAATCCGAGATTCTTCCTGGCGTACTCCATGTACTAGAATATATCAAAGAGAAGCAACGAGCAATCGCCCTAGGATCTGCCAGTAAAAATGCACGCCCTATCCTAGAAAAAGTGAAAATTTTACACCTATTTGATGCCATAGTAGACGGCAACGATGTGACCAATGCCAAACCTGATCCAGAAGTTTTTGTAAGAGCGGCCCAACTATTAGGAACCTCAAATGAAAACGCAATCGTTTTTGAAGATTCAGTCGCAGGGGTTCAAGCCGCCAATATTGCTAACATGACCAGCATCGGAATTGGCGATGCCAAAATTCTACACGAAGCTAAATATATTTTTAAAGATTTTACCTTCATGGACACCTCTTTTATAGAGACGCTTATGAACTAAAATTGAATGATAAAAGGACAATAAAAAAAATACAATGAACCAAGATTATATAAAACCAGACAATTGGTCTATTATTGAAGAAGGATTTGATGCAGAACAAGTAAAATCTTCCGAAAGTCTATTCAGTATTGGAAACGGTGCCATGGGGCAACGGGCCAATTTTGAAGAATATTACTCCGGCGAAACCTTCCAAGGCAGCTACATCGGAGGCATCTACTACCCTGACAAAACCAAAGTGGGCTGGTGGAAAAACGGTTACCCTGAATATTTTGCCAAAGTACTAAATGCACCCAGCTGGATCGGTATTCTTGTCGAGATAAACGGAGAAAATTTAGACTTAGCTACTAGTAAGGTATCCAACTTCAAACGCGAACTAAACATGAAAGAAGGGTGGTACAACCGCTCTTTCAATGCATCGTTAAATAACGGCACCGAGGTTTCCGTAAACGTGCGCCGATTCCTGTCAATTGACAGCGATGAATTAGGGGTAATCAAATACGAAATCACCCCCATAAACCAAAACGCAACGATCGTTTTAAAACCGTATATAGATGCAGGCGTACATAATGAAGATGCTAACTGGGAAGAGAAATTCTGGGAGCCTATAGCAACGCAGCACAACACAAATAAAGCTTTTGTAACTGCCCGTACCTTCAAAACGCATTTCGAAGTCGCTACCTATATGCACAATACAATTTTCATCAATAATGAAAATCAAAAAAGCGAACCAACATTCGTAGACACCACCCAAGACAAAGTGGTTTTTACCTATGAAAGTCAAGTAGAAAAAGGTCAAACCATCGCCCTACAAAAACTAGGGGGTTACACGGTTTCAACTAACCATGACAAAGCGGCTTTAGTGCAAGCGGCTCAAAACACCATCCAAAAGGCCATCGATTTAGGATACGAGACGCTCTTGCAAAACCAAATTAAAGCTTGGGCTAAAATCTGGGAAATGAGTGACATTACCATCGAAGGGGACGTGAAAGCCCAACAAGGTATTCGATTCAACATCTTCCAATTAAACCAAACCTACTTAGGAAAAGACAGCCGCCTAAACATAGGCCCTAAAGGATTCACCGGGGAAAAATACGGAGGCTCTACCTACTGGGACACGGAAGCCTATTGCATCCCATTCTATATGGCAACCAAAGACCAACAGGTCGCCAGAAACTTATTGACCTATCGCTATAACCAACTGGATAAGGCCATAGAAAATGCATCCAAACTAGGCTTTACCAATGGAGCAGCACTCTACCCTATGGTAACCATGAACGGTGAAGAATGCCACAACGAATGGGAAATCACCTTCGAAGAAATTCATAGAAACGGCGCCATAGCTTTCGCAATATTCAATTACCACCGCTATACAGGGGACTATAGCTATATCCCAGAAAGAGGATTAGAAGTACTAATCGGTATAGCTCGTTTCTGGCAACAGAGAGCGACGTATTCTACCCACAGAAATCAATATGTAATCCTAGGGGTTACCGGTCCTAACGAATACGAAAATAACGTCAACAATAACTTCTACACGAATTATTTAGCCAAATGGTGCATCGATTATGCCATAGAACAAATCCATAAAGTAGAAAAAGAATATGCGGCCGACTTCACACGAATCATGAGCAAAGTCAACCTAAACGAAGCAGAAATCCAACATTGGAAAAAAGTGGCCGACAACATGTACTTCCCTTATTCTGAAGAACTAGGAGTATACCTGCAACAAGACGGATTCTTAGACAAAGAATTAGTAAAAGTACACGACCTCGATAGAAGCCAACGACCAATCAACCAAAAATGGTCTTGGGACCGAATCCTGCGCTCTCCTTACATCAAACAAGCGGATACACTACAAGGATTCTATTTCTTCGAAGATCATTTTACCAAAGAACAACTGGAAAAACATTTCGACTTCTACGAACCGTTCACCGTGCACGAAAGCTCGCTTTCGCCATGCGTACACTCCATTCAAGCAGCTACGTTGGGCCGAATGGAACAAGCATACACCTTCTATCTAAGAACGTCTCGCCTAGACCTAGACGATTACAATAAGGAAGTTGAAGAAGGATTACACATCACCTCCATGGCAGGTACCTGGATGAGCATAGTGGAAGGCTTTGGCGGTATGCGTGTCAAAAATGACACCCTACACTTCGAACCTAGGATACCATCCGGTTGGAAAGCCTACGCATTCAAAATTAATTTCAGAAACCAAATTCTAGAAGTTGCCGTTCACCAAAATGAAACCAAATTCTCCCTAGAAGGAGATAAAGAACTCACCGTATTCGTCAACGGTAAAGCCATATTGGTAGAACCAAACAGCTTTGTAACCGTATAAAATAGTTAGCTCACAACCCGACAATGGAAACCATTGTCGGGTTTTTAATTTTACACCAAATGAAAAAAATAACCCTGCTTTCTCTATTGTTCTCAATCGCTGGTTTCGCACAAATTCAAAGAGTCGAACCGCCTTTTTGGTACTCCGATATGAACCACGCCGACCTAGAAGTAATGTTCTACGGCAAAAACATAGCGCAATACAATGTAACCGTGTCCAACAACATCACGATAGAAAACATCAAGAAAACAGAAAATCCTAACTATCTTTTCGTTACCATCAATACAAAAAACGTTCAACCTACCGAACTTACGTTCTCCTTCAAATCAAAAGACAAAGTCGCCTTTACCCAAAAATACAACCTTAAAAAAAGAAGACAAAACTCAAAATACCGTGAAAGCTACGACAGCTCCGATATGATTTACTTAATCATGTCCGACCGTTTTGCCAACGGTAACCCTAATAACGATAGCGACAAGTCCGTAACCGAAAAAGCCGACCGTAACAACCCAAATGGCCGTCATGGTGGAGACATTCAAGGAATCATCAATAACTTAGACTACATCAAAAACCTCGGAGCTACCGCCGTGTGGCCCACTCCCCTATGCGAAGACAACGACGATAGAGGTTCCTACCACACCTATGGCCAATCCGATGTATACAAAATAGACCCACGTTTCGGAACCAATGAAGAGTATGTAAACCTAAGCGCCGAGTTACACAAACGGGGCATGAAAAACATCATGGACTATGTAACCAACCATTGGGGTTACAAACATTGGATGATGAATGATCTGCCTACCTACGACTGGTTACATCAATTTCCCGGCTTCTCTCAAACCAATTACCACATGACTACTCAGTTTGATACCAATGCTTCCAAAGTAGATGCAAAAAACTGTATGGACGGCTGGTTTGTGAAATCGATGCCCGACTTAAATCAATCCAACCCCTTAGTCCTAAATTACCTGATTCAAAATGCCATCTGGTGGATTGAATACGCTGACCTAGACGGTTTCCGCGTCGACACCTACTCGTATAACGACAAAGAAGGTATCGCAAAATGGACCAAAGCAATCACAGACGAATACCCGCATTTCAACATTGTAGGGGAAGTATGGATGCACAACCAAGCACAAATGGCCTACTGGCAAAAGGACAGTAAAATTGGTGCAATCGAAAGTTATAACTCCTACCTGCCTAGCGTAATGGACTTTACACTACACGATGCAATACAGTCGGTATTCAATGAAGATAACGCCACTTGGGACAAGGGAATGATCAAAATCTACGACAATTTTACCAACGACTTCTTATATCCGAACAGCAACAATATTTTAGTATTTGCAGAAAATCACGATACCAACCGATTCAACGAATGGTATAAAAAAGATTTCAAAAAATACCAACTAGCCATGACACTCCTCGCGACTACCCGCGGTATCCCTCAATTATACTACGGCTCCGAAATCGGAATGGCTGGTGATAAAGGGAAAGGGGATGGCGATATCCGAAAAGATTTCCCAGGCGGCTGGAACGGTGATCCCAACAATGCCTTTAACGCCTCAGGAAGAACGGCAGAACAACAACAATTCTATGACTATACCGCCAAATTATTCACTTGGAGAAAATCCAAAAGCATAATTCACAACGGTAAAATGACCCATTATATCCCAGAAAACAACGTATACGTTTACTTTAGATATAACGACGCCGAATCGGTAATGGTCATCATCAATAACAGTTCCGAAAAACAAACCCTTAAAACCAACCGTTTTTCAGAAAATATAAGCAAATTCAAATCGGGTACCGACATCATTTCAGGTACAACCTATGACGTAAGTGCAGAAATCACAATCGAAGCGAAATCTTCTCTAATTTTAGAATTGAATAATACTACTCGTTAAGATGAAAAAACTACTCGTTTTATTATTACTATCTTCAATTGCGTTCGCGCAAAATACCAACAGAAAGTTCAAATCCCATAAATGGCAAGACAACTACCTAAAAGTGTCCGTCACAGATGGCGACTATTACTTCAAAATGTATTCGGATAAAATCATCGAAACGTCTTTCGTCCCAAAAGGGGAAACCCTAAACCCCATTTCGCATACCGTTGTCTTTGATAATCGTGAAATCAGCACCGACAAAACCGAAAGCAAAAAATACCTCGAATTAGGAACCAAATCGCTAAAGGTGCACATTGAGAAAAGCCCTTTCAAAATTTCTTATACCAAAAACAATCAAGAAATTCTCTCGGAAAAAAACGGTTACACCAAAAAAGATTCCTCCGAAACGCTTGAATTCAAAATAACCCCCGACGAAGCCCTATACGGTGGCGGCGCTAGGGTACTAGGGATGAACCGCCGCGGTAACCGATTAAGCTTATACAATAAAGCGCACTACGGCTATGAAACGCATGCCGACCTCATGAACTTTTGCATTCCTATGGTACTGTCTTCCAAAATTTATGCAGTACATTTCGATAACGCGGCAATAGGGTACTTAGACCTAGACAGTAAAAAAAACAATACGCTTACCTACGAAACCACCTCAGGCAGAAAAACCTATCAAGTGATTGTAGGGAATACGTGGACCGACTTAGTAAGCAACTACACCGACCTAACCGGAAGACAACCCCTACTCCCAAGATGGTCCTTCGGTAATTTCGCCAGCCGCTTCGGCTATAAATCACAAGAGGAAGTTGAAAGTACAATTAAGAAATACGAACAAAATAACATACCCGTAGATGCTATCATCTTAGATTTATACTGGTTCGGTAAAGAAATAAAAGGAACCATGGGGAACCTAGATTGGGATAAAGATAAATTCCCGAACCCCGACAAAATGATAGCCGATCTAAACAACAAAGGCATCAAAACCATTCTAATCACAGAACCATTCATACTAACCTCCTCTTCCAAATGGAAAGAAGCAGCCGATAACAACATATTGGTAACCGACAAAACAGGAAAACCTGCTACTTGGGACTTTTACTTCGGTAACACCGGAGTAGTAGACTTATTCAAACCCCAAGGGAAAGACTGGTTCTGGAACGTCTACAAACGCCTAATCAATCAAGGAGTAGGCGGACTTTGGGGAGATCTTGGCGAACCCGAAGTATTCCCGTCTAAAGTAATCACTGCTGCTGGTAAAGCAGATGAAGTGCACAACATCTACGGACACAATTGGGCTAAATTAATTGCCGACGGCTATAAAACCGACTTCCCTTCCCAACGCCCATTTATACTAATGCGCGCCGGATATTCAGGCTCGCAGCGCTACGGCATGGTGCCTTGGAGCGGTGATGTCAGCAGAAGTTGGGGCGGCCTACAAAGCCAAACCGAAATCGCCCTGCAAATGAACATGCAAGGTATGGCGTTTATGCACTCGGACCTAGGTGGTTTTGCCGGCGACTATTTCGACAACGAATTGTATTTACGCTGGTTACAATACGGGGTATTCCAACCCATATTCAGACCCCACGCGCAAGAAGAAGTAGCCTCTGAAGTAGCGAGAAAAGATATCGTAACGATGGCTAAAGCAAAAAAACAAGTGGAATTGCGCTACCAACTCCTACCCTACAACTATACGCTAGCATTCGAAAACAACCAAAAAGGAACACCGCTAATGCGACCATTGTTTTTTGAGGAACCAAACAATGCTAAACTACAAACCCTGTGCGAAACCTATCTATGGGGGAACGATTTCCTTGTAACCCCAATTACCAAACCGGGCTGCACAGAAACATCCATATATTTCCCAAAAAATAACAATTGGTTTGATTTTTATACCAATCAAAAACAAGAAGGGGGCGCAACATCCAAGGTAACCGTTTCGGAAGACCACATCCCGGTATACGTGCGCGGAGGAGCGTTCATCCCCATGATCAAAACCATTCAAAACACTACAAAATACACGCTCGATAATTTCGACCTGCATTTCTACTTCGACGAAACCGTACAAAGTTCATCCCGAAACTTTTATAACGACGACGGCCAAACACCTAACGCATTCGAAAAAGCACAATACGAACTTATAAAATGCAACAGCACCAATGACGGAAAAGCGGTAGTAATCCAAGTAAAAGATAGTGCCGGCAACAACTTTATCCCTACGGATAAAACCGTTACGTTTATTATCCATAACATCAACCCTAAACGCATCTTTGTAAACGGTCAAGAACGAGTCTATAAAACGTTTCAAGAGCCTTTACAAATCTCGGTACCTCTAACAAACGACAAGGCACCTGAAATCAAAATAGAATACTAATCCCATGAAAAAAATAACCCTCCTAAGTTGCTTAATCGCTCTTTTATCAATAACGGCTACAGCTCAAAATAAAAAAAGTAATACCGCAAAAAAACCTTTCGTTTGGGAAGGTGCAAACGTGTACTTTCTTTTGACGGACCGATTCAATAACGGCGACTCATCTAACGATCACACCTTCAATAGAAACAAAGAAACAGCCAAACTAAGAGGCTTCGAAGGGGGCGATATACGAGGGGTAATCCAAAAACTGGACGAAGGCTATTTTACCAAACTTGGCATCAATGCCATTTGGCTAACACCCATAGTAGAGCAAATTCATGGAAACGTAGACGAAGGCACCGGGGCTACCTATGGATTCCACGGCTATTGGACAAGAGACTGGTCCTCCCTTGACCCAAGTTTCGGAACCAAAGACGACTTGGCCGAATTTGTTCAAAAAGCACACGCACAAGGAATTCGCATTATTCTTGATGCCGTAATCAACCATACGGGACCCGTAACACCCGAAGATTCAGTTTATCCAACCGATTGGGTGCGAACCGAACCTAAATGTACCTATAAATCATACGACACCTACATCAACTGTACCTTAGTTGAAAACCTACCCGACGTCAAAACAGAAAGCAATGAAAACGTGGAAGTCCCGAAATTCTTAACCAACAAATGGAAAAAAGAAGGCCGCTACGATAAAGAAATGGCTTCCCTTGAAGCATTCTTCAAGAAAACTGGCTACCCAAAAGCACCAAAATACTACATCATGAAATGGCTATCCGACTATATTAGGGTTTATGGAATAGACGGTTACCGCGTAGATACCACCAAACATACCACCGAAGACGTTTGGTCCGATTTCAAAAAAGTATGCGACGGCGCTTTTGCCGAATTCAAAAAAAACAATCTCAAAAAAGTCCTAGACCATAACGCCTTCTTTACCGTAGGCGAAGTATATGGCTATAATATCAGCGGCAAAAAAGAATACGACTTCGGCGATAAAAAAGTGAATTATTTCGATCACGGGTTCACAGGCCTAATCAACTTCGACTTTAGAAACGAAGCCAAATTAAACTACGAAGAGCTCTTTGCTAAATACAGTACAATACTGCACACCGACCTAAAAGGACATACCGTAATGAACTACGTTTCCTCCCATGACGATAGCTGGCCTTTTGATAAGAAAAGAGAAAAGCCAATGGAGTCAGCAACCAAATTACTGCTAGCGCCTGGTATAGCTCAAGTATACTATGGGGACGAAAGTGCCCGACCATTAGAAATTGAAGGAGCCGAAGGGGATGCTAATTTAAGATCCAATATGAATTGGGAGGCCATAGCCAAAGACCCCAAAACAAACGAAATTCTAACGCACTGGCAAAAACTAGGGCTCTTTAGAAAAAACCACCCTGCCATTGGCGCCGGTGACCACAAACAAATCACAGCTTCGCCCTACGTGTTTAGCCGTACATTCTCTCAAGGAAAATACTACGATAAAGTAGTAGTGGGCTTAGAATTGCCAACCGGGAAAAAAGAAATTTCAGTAGGCATAATTTTTCCTAACGGCACCAAAGTAAAAGATGCTTACTCCGGAAAAACAACAGTCATCATCAAAGGAAAAGCAACCATAGAGTCCGATTTCAACATCCTTCTTTTAGAAAAAATCTAAACGGAAATGATACTAATTGGCCACAGAGGAGCTAAGGGTCATGCGCAAGAAAACACCTTGGCTTCCTTCCAAAAAGCAATCGAACTCGGAGTGGACATGATCGAACTCGACGTCTACTGCAGTAGCGATAACATCCCCATGGTCATTCACGACAAATCAATAGACCGGACGACCAAAGGCAGCGGACTAGTAGCAGAACATGCCGCAACTGCCCTACAAGAACTAGGTATTCCTGCCTTAAGCGAAGTTTTCGACCTAGTAAATGAGCATTGCGAAATCAATGTTGAAATTAAAAACTTTGAATCAGTAGATAGTGTATTGCACCTAGTAGACACTTGCTCTTTCCCACAAGACAAACTCTTAATCTCTAGTTTCGATTGGAATGCTTTACAGGAAGTCCGATTTCACAACGAGTCCCTTCGTATTGGAGTACTAACTGAAACGGATATAAAATTAGCGCTAGCCTTCGCAAAATTCATCAAAGCCTACGCTATTCATCCTTATTATCAAATTCTTACACGAGAAAACACCCTCCATATTCAATCCCAAAAGTTTAAAGTTTTCCCTTGGACCGTAAATGAACCCGAAGCTATTATCTTTGTTAAATCATTACAGGTAGACGGTATCATAACCGACTTCCCAGAAAGACTATGAATTCAAACTATGACATACTTATCGTAGGAGGCGGAGCAGCAGGTTTTTTTACAGCGATTAATATAGCCGAAAACAATCCCAACCTTAAAATAGCCATACTAGAACGAGGCAAATCAGTCCTCGAAAAAGTACGCATCTCCGGAGGAGGACGTTGTAACGTAACCCACGCTTGCTTTATCCCAAACGACCTAGTGAAATTTTACCCCAGAGGGGAAAAAGAACTCCGAGGTCCCTTCCATCAATTCTGCTCCGGCGATACAATCGAATGGTTCGAACGCCATGGTGTTACCCTAAAAATCGAAGAGGATGGGCGGATGTTCCCTACTTCCGATAGCTCACAAACCATCATCGACTGCTTTCTAAACGCCATTAAGTCCTTAAAAATAGAGGTGCTAACCAGCCACAGCGTGCAATCCCTATTTAAAGGAACGGACTACTGGAAAGTAGAAACGAACACCGAATCGTTCTCCTGCCAAAAACTAGTCTTGACCACTGGGAGTAACCCTAAAATATGGGAACTGCTGCAATCCCTAAACCATACGATTGTACCTCCCGTCCCTTCCTTGTTCACCTTCAACATCAAAGACCCTCGCATCAAAGAATTAATGGGGGTGTCTACCCTAGCCAAGGTAAAAGTAAAAGGAAGTAAACTAGAAGCAACCGGGCCACTATTGATAACCCACTGGGGCATGAGCGGACCCGGAATTTTAAAACTTTCCGCATGGGGAGCCAGAGAACTAGCCACCAAAAACTATCAGTTTGTGATAGAAGTAAACTGGCTAAACGAAAGTGATTTTGAAGAAACCATAGACCTGCTAAAAGACCTCAAACAACAACACGCCAAGAAAACGGTTACCAAAAAATCGCCTTTTGAGTTCCCTAACCGACTCTGGGAAAGCCTAGCGCTTGCTTCCAATATTGGACCGGAAACCAAATGGGCCGACTTGTCCAAAAAACAACTAACCGACTTAGCTAACCAACTAACCAACGGCCAATTCCAAGTCAACGGAAAAAGCACGTTTAAAGAAGAATTCGTCACCGCAGGGGGAATCGATTTAAAAGAAATTAATTTCAAAACCATGGAGAGCAAACACCACCAAAACCTCTTCTTCGCAGGCGAAATTGTCAACATCGACGCTATAACCGGCGGATTCAACTTTCAAAACGCCTGGACAAGTGGCTTTATAGCCGCCCAAGAGATAATCAAATAATTCCTATAATTCATTTGCAGTTCGCTCAAAATCAGCTAAATTTGGTTTTCTAAAAAACCCTAGCGATGAAAAAAGCATTACTCTTGCTCGT
>JBJONL010000048.1:0-4928 GCA_046051865.1 Bacteroidota bacterium
GTACTATAGTAGGATTAGTCCATGAAATATTTAACGTAGAATTATCGGCTGCCAAGGCTATATTTGGCGTAGAAGGTGTAAAACAAGGCGTCCATGTAAATTTGGTGCCCGCTGCATAACCAATAGTACTAGATGTTTGCATTACATCGGTAGAAGTTGCACCACCATTAGTAGAAGTTGGAACCCACGTGGCACTCACATTCTTTCGGCTGTTAAAATCAGCATTAGAAGTTCCTCTTAAACCTACTTGACCATTAAGAGACGTAGCGGATGTAGAAGTAAAACCAGCACCATAAACTGTTTCGATTACCCCAGTTGTTTCATACAAGCGAATTTGCATATTCATTAAACCATTTTGATTTGAAATAGTTCTTCTTACCACATCCTTATACTGCACGACAAAAACTCTATTTGGAGACAAACCTAACACTTCATACCTAACCTCTGAAGCAGCAGAACCACCAGCTAGATTATAAGCGAAACAAGCGATAGCTGAATCATGGGTGGTTGTACCTGAAATTGGCGTTGATGACGAACTTGTCAAATTGCCGATTGTTCCCAAAACGATAAATCCATTATCGCTTATTGTAACATTGGTGTACGCAACATTATTATAGTAAAAGGAAAAAGGTAATGTTGTACTTGCAAATGCCATAGTGCTCCAAGTAGCCCCAGCAACTGTAACTGTTCCCGAGGTTAATTCAGCGTAAGCATTGCCTGTTGTCTCGGAGAATACATACTTTGACACCTGTGCATTGGCATTAAAAAAGCAACTGATACAAAAAACCAACCTAATGGTCAGTTTAAAAATAAGGTTGGAATATCGCGTTGAATTATTTAGTGTAATTTTGTTCATATCTTTATAAGAAGGGTTAGTATATTTTTTTTAGGAATGTATTCGGCACCATGTAGATAGGTAAAATAAATATATCAAATTACTTACAGACCGCTAGTTATTATCGTTTAAGAACAAAATAATCAGGTAAAAAACTCAATTATTACTGATTTACATGTACTTATACAAGCAAAAACCCGAACTATTTCCAGTTCGGGTTTTTAGTTTACTACGATTTTTTGGTTTTATCCCAATACCGTTTGTAAAGCATCATTCATGCTTCTAACGGCATCAGCGCTTTTAGCGAATAAAGCTTTTTCGGCATCATTTAAGTGAATGTCTACGATTTCTTCCACCCCGTTCCTACCGATAATACAAGGTACTCCGATACAGATATCGTTTTGACCGTATTCCCCTTCTACAAAAACAGAACAAGCGATCATTTTTCTTTGATCGTTTAAGATACTGTCCACTAAGTAAGCCACAGAAGCTCCGGGTGCATACCATGCAGATGTTCCTAATAAAGCCGTAAGTGTTGCTCCCCCTACCATCGTATCGGCAGCTACTTTTGCTAATTGCTCTTCTGATAAAAATTGAGATACGGGTATACCGTTATAAGACGCTAAACGAGTTAAAGGAATCATGGTAGTATCACCGTGACCTCCGATAACCATTGCTGAAATATCATTGGCTGGTTTGTCTAACGCTAAAGACAAATACGTTCTAAAACGAGAGCTGTCTAGTGCGCCACCCATACCGATGATTCGGTTTTTAGGTAATCCTAATGATTTGAATGCTAAATACGTCATTGTATCCATTGGATTGGACACAATCACGAAAATGGCATCTGGAGAGTATTTTAATAAGCTTTCGGCTACTGATTTAACGATTCCTGCATTGATTCCGATTAATTCCTCACGCGTCATGCCTGGTTTTCTTGGAATACCTGAAGTGATTACTACAACATTACTTCCCGCCGTTTTTGAATAGTCATTGGTAACACCCGTTAATTTAGTATTAAAACCTGTATTGGTAGCACATTGCATAATGTCAAGTGCTTTTCCTTCAGCGAAACCTTCTCTGATATCAAGAAGTACAATTTCGCTTGCAATTCCTCTGTAAGCCATTACATCTGCGCATGTTGCACCAACGTTCCCAGCTCCTACAATTGTAACTTTCATTTGTATAATTAATTTGTGTTTGTTTTAAATATTACGCATCAATCTTAGCGTATACGGCATTTTTCTCAATAAATTCTCTACGAGGTGGCACTTCGTCACCCATTAGCATGGAGAATATTCTATCGGCTTCCGCTAAGCTATCGATTGTAACTTGACGTAGGGTTCTGAAGCTTGGATCCATGGTTGTTTCCCATAGTTGTTCAGCGTTCATCTCTCCAAGACCTTTATAGCGTTGGATTGCGGCACTACCTCCCATTCTTTCGTTAGCGATATCACGTTGGTCATCATTCCAAGCATATTCTTTTTTATTTCCTTTTTTCACCAAGTATAACGGTGGTGCTGCAATGTATACGTGTCCTCCTTCAATAAGTTCTTTCATGAAACGGAAGAAGAACGTAAGGATTAAGGTAGAGATGTGGCTACCATCAACGTCGGCATCACACATGATGATTACTTTGTGGTAACGTAGTTTCTCTAAGTTTAAGGCTTTTGAATCGTCTTCGGTTCCGATGGTCACCCCTAGTGCGGTGAATATGTTACGGATTTCTTCGTTTTCGAATACTTTGTGGTGCATGGCTTTTTCCACGTTTAAGATTTTACCTCTTAACGGTAGAATGGCTTGGAAGTTACGGTCACGCCCTTGTTTGGCCGTACCACCCGCCGAGTCTCCCTCGACAAGGTACACTTCGCATTTTGCAGGATCTTGTTCGGAACAATCGGATAGTTTACCTGGTAAACCTCCACCCCCTAGAACGGTTTTACGCTGTACCATCTCACGTGCTTTCTTAGCGGCGTGACGAGCTTGTGCAGCCAGGATTACCTTTTGCACGATGATTTTTGCATCATTTGGATTTTCCTCCAAATAATTCTCTAGCATTTCGGCTACGGCTTGAGATACTGGAGACACTACTTCTCTGTTCCCTAACTTGGTTTTCGTTTGACCTTCGAACTGTGGTTCCTGCACTTTAACAGAGATGATGGCGGTAAGCCCTTCACGGAAGTCATCCCCTGATATTTCGAATTTTAGTTTTTCTAATAGACCTGAAGCATCGGCATACTTTTTAAGGGTACGGGTTAATCCCATACGGAATCCTTGTAAGTGAGTACCTCCTTCGTGGGTATTAATATTGTTTACGTAAGAGAAAATATTTTCGGCGTAGCTTTCGTTGTAAATTAACGCTACTTCTACTGGGATTTCACCTTTTTCATTCTCCATGCTGATTACATGGCTGATGATTGGAATACGATTACCGTCTAAGAAACGTACGAATTCTTTAAGACCTTCTGACGAATGGAATACTTCCCCTTCGTACTCTCCGTTTTCTTTCGTGAAACGCTTATCGGTCATCGTGATGGTGATTCCTTTGTTTAGGAAGGATAACTCACGCATACGAGCCGCTAGGGTATCATAAGAGTATTCTAAGGTTTGGGTAAAGATGGTAGCATCGGGTTTGAAGGTTACGATAGTTCCTCTTTTGGTAGTTTCACCAATTTGTTTAACGGGATACATTGCTTTCCCTCTTTCGTATTCTTGTTCGTATACTTTACCATCGCGGTGCACTATGGCACTAAGGTGATCCGAAAGGGCATTCACACAGGAAACCCCGACACCGTGTAATCCTCCAGACACTTTATAAGAGTCTTTGTCGAATTTACCACCGGCACCAATTTTAGTCATTACTACTTCCAAGGCAGACACTCCTTCTTTCTTGTGCATGTCTACGGGAATACCACGACCGTTATCTTCTACAGTTATTGAATTATCTTCATTGATTATAACACTAATTGTATCACAGTGTCCTGCCAAAGCCTCATCGATGGAGTTATCTACAACCTCATAAACTAAATGATGTAAACCTCTTACTCCGGTATCTCCAATGTACATGGAAGGACGCATTCTTACGTGCTCCATTCCTTCTAATGCCTGAATACTATCGGCCGAATAACTGTTCTTTTTAATTTCGTCGCTCATATAAATTTATCGTAAAAAATGTATTTTTTGTGTAACACGCAAATATAATAAAACGCGTCTCAATTCCTATTCCAAAACGATGTTAAAAGCCTTAAGTTATTAACATTTTAGCCATGATTTCAACAATAAATCGGCAGTCTGTTAAAAGGCGTTGGAAGCCCCTATAATTCGTCGTAATCCTCTTTTTAAGTCTCCGGCGTTTACCCTTATTAGGATTTGAATTGAGCGGCGTTCTAAGGAAGTAGAGCAAAAAGAACTAGTACTGCTTTTTGAACAAGGAAAACTTGTAAGAAATAAATTGTAAGTCTATAAGCAAATAGTCTTACAAGTGCAGTAACTACAAGGCATGATTGCTTTTGACTACTCTTTTCTATGCAGTAAGCATGGAGTAACCATGGAGTAACTATGAAGTAACCATGAAGTATCCCCTAGAATTCCTAGGGTTTTGGTGTAATTAAGGGATAAATTATTTGTAGGAATTGATGCGAATTAGTAGGGATTCGTACGTTTTTTTTGAGAATCCGATGTTAATTATCGGATCCTACCAACCTATAATCCCTAGCGGGTTTGGGTGGAATTGATATCCATTAAGCTACCCAAATATCATCCCTGACGGGATTATGCCGGGAGTGGCGTCAGTCGGTTACCAACATTCAATCCCTTGCGGAATTTGAGGCGTGTGATATCAATTATACCTACTCAAATATCATCCCGAGCGGGATTTGAGGCGCGTGATATCAATTATACCTGAATGTACTTCTTTGCAAAATTTAATTATTGAGGGATTGGTATGATTGTTGACATGAGGAATGAATACAGAGACTTATTTATTTTGGATATTGCAGCATTGAAAATTTGATATGAAAACACCTTTTACGATTATTGCATTAGTATTAACCACATTCTTTTTTGGTCAATCGAAAAAAGCAGAAGATTTTGG
>JBJONL010000049.1:0-6921 GCA_046051865.1 Bacteroidota bacterium
CTCATAACTCATAACTCATAACTCATACCTTATAACTTTCCCGAAACCTTTCCATTACACCCTTATGTAGTTGTTAATCATTTGGTAACATTGTTGCTTCTTTTTTATAACAATTCCTTGATTTTTATCTAACGGCTATAAAAAGGACTCATGATACTTTTGCTTCCATTAACAACTAACTGTCATGAAATTAAAACTACACACATTCTATTTATTTATTGCCTTGCTTTCGTTCCCTGTTTTGTATAGTCAGACTTCGGGGATTAAGGGAGTGGTTATTGAAGACAAAACGGGGCAGCCTTTGCCGGGTGCTACCGTGACGATTAAGAGTTTAAACAAGTCTCGTGTTACGGGTGCAGAAGGAACGTTCTCCTTTGCTAAAATTGCGCCAGGTACTTATGAGATTACGGTAACCGCTCTTAGTTTTCAAGAAAAAGAAATTACGGAGATTATCGTAGTAGATAATGAGTTTGCCAACGTTACGGTTTCCTTGGAAAGCAAAAGCAACCAATTGGACGAAGTAGTCATTAAGACGACGCGTGCAAAAGTGGAATCGGTTAAATCGTTGTTGACCCAACAAAAAAATAGTGCCAACGTATCCGATGGTATTTCGGCGGAGTCGATTAAACGTACCCCGGATAAAAGTACTTCCGATGTATTGAAACGTATTAGTGGGGCTAGTATCCAAGACAACCGTTTCGTAATCATTCGTGGATTGAATGACCGTTATAATGCGGCGTTCTTAAATGGCGCACCGCTTCCTAGTTCGGAACCCGATAGAAAAGCCTTCTCGTTTGACATCTTTCCTTCTAATATGTTGGATAACTTAATCATCACCAAAACCGCTTCTCCAGAATTGCCAGGGGAGTTTGCTGGGGGTGTGGTGCAAATTAATACGAAAGCGGTTCCTGAAAAGGACTTCCAAACCATAACGGTAGGGTCAGGATACAATACGGTGACTACATGGAAAACCCAAAAGACTTACACGGGTAGTGGTACCGATTGGTTAGGATTTGACAATGGCGCTAGAGACTTACCAAGTAGCGTTCCTGCTACGGCGGCTTTCAATGCGTTGACGTACCAAGAACGAGCGGACGTTGCAAAGTCCTTTGCTTACGACTGGGCCATTCGAAACAATAGCTTTAAACCGAATACTAGTTTTCAATACTCAATCGGACATCATTTTGATTTCAAAGACAAAGTATTTGGTATGTTGTTCTCGGTTTCCAATAATAAAACGAATGTGTTTAACGAAACCGTTCGTAACGAATACGATTTCCAAGGGGAGAATTTACCAAGTATTTTAAATAGAACCCGTTTTGATAAAAACTATACCGAGCAAGTATTGACGGGTGGGTTGGCCAACTTCTCGTTGAAGTTCAATGAGAACCACACCATCTCGTTTAAAAATATTTATAGTATGAACTCAACCAACTTGGTGGTAGAGCGTAAACAAGTACAAGGCGATATTACGGATCCGATCGTGATTAATTCAGATGTGCGTTGGTTCACCAGCAACCGTATCTATTCTGGGCAGTTGAATGGGGATCATTATTTTACCCAACCTAAACTTAAATTGAACTGGACTGGTTTTTACAGTAACATTAAACGTTCGATTCCTAACTTAAGAAGAAACATGTATGCGATCTTAGATCCTACGAGTACAGAACCAGCTTATAATACACCACAAGCTTTGATTACGGATAATAATGGTGGTCCGGATTACGGAGGGGGAATGTTCTTCTCTGAAAACAAAGAGACGATTAAAGGTGGTAAAATAGATTTAGCTCGTAAATTCAATTTTGGCGAGAACTTTAACAATGAAGTGAAGATTGGTGCCTTTATCCAACAAAGAGATCGTGACTTCTTTGCCCGTCAGTTACAATATAATGTATTGACCCTAGGTGGTACGTTCCAATCAAGTTTGTTGAACTTGCCTAATGAGTCCATCTTCACCCAAGCTAATATGGGACAGATTGCTCCAGGTCAAAACGGGTTTACCTTATTCGACTTTACTAAGGTATCTGATTCGTATGTAGCCGGTTCTAAATTGAACGCAGGGTATTTGATGCTAGACAACCGTTATAAAGATTTCCGTTTGGTATGGGGTGTGCGTATGGAAGACTTCACGCAAACCTTAGACGCTGCCGATGAAAACGGACCTGTGGTTATCGACAAGCATCAAACCGAAGTATTGCCGTCAGCCAATTTAATTTATGCGCTTACGAAAAAACAAAACTTGCGTTTGAGTGTTTCTAAAACCTTAAACCGTCCCGAGTTTAGAGAGTTGGCTCCATTTGGTTTCTATGATTTCACCACTGGTTTCTTTACGCAAGGAAATCCTGAGTTGAAGATTGCTAAAATCGTAAACATCGATTTGCGTTATGAGTACTATCCTGGTAAAGGGCAGTTGTTCTCGGTTTCGTATTTCAAAAAGAAATTCACTGATCCTATTGAGATCCAACGTGCGGTAAACAACAATACCGTGTACTATGAAAATGCAGCTAGCGCCACGAATAGTGGGTTTGAGTTTGAATTTAGAACCTTATTGAGTTCGTTATTCCCGGCAGAAAACACTACGATCTTTGATGATATTACTTTATTCTCAAACATTGCGATCATTAAGTCGAATGTTGATTTATCCAACATTGCCTCGGGTAACCCAGAGAAAACACGTCCGCTTCAAGGGCAATCGCCTTACGTATTGAACGCTGGAGCGCAGTATGTGAACAAAGATAACGGTTGGGCTTTCTCAGCCAACGTGAACCGAGTAGGGAACCGTATTGCGATTGCATCAAGTGAGCTTGATCCGTCCATTTGGGAAAAAGCTAGAACCTTATTAGACCTTCAAATTGCAAAGAACTTCTATAAAAATAAAATAGAGGTGAAGTTGAACATCCAAAACCTTTTGGCACAAGACATCGTCTTCTATCAAAACAATAAGCGTGATGAAGATAAAGCAAGTGATAGTCAGTCATCCGTAGTAAGTTTAACCAACTTGATTTTCACGGGAGATTCTAACAATGAAAATGGATATGATTCTAGTGTGGATGATTTGATTTGGTCAACCAAAACAGGACGTACGTTCTCTTTGTCGATGACTTATAACTTTTAAGGCTATCCTTTAGCTAAACCGTTTTGACTATGATAAAGCCCAAAACGCATAAAAGACGAGTGGACGTATTAGTCCTCTCCGACATCCATTTGGGTACCTATGGCTGTCATAGTAAAGAATTGCTGTTGTATTTGAACAGCATCAAACCTAAGATGGTAGTGCTTAATGGCGATATTATCGACATGTGGCAATTCAGCAAACGGTATTGGCCGAAGTCGCACATGAAAGTGGTGCATAAAATTATGAACTGGGTGAAGAAGGGCGTTAAAGTCTATTACCTCACTGGGAATCATGATGAGATGTTGCGTCGCTTTGCGGGGACTAAATTTGGCTCCCTAGTCATCGACAACAAACTAGTACTTGAACTAGACGGTACTAAAGTATGGTTGTTTCATGGGGATGTCTTCGATGTCACTATGCAACATTCAAAGTGGTTAACGCGATTGGGTTCGCACGGCTATGACTTCTTAATCTTGTTGAATGCCTTTTGCAATTGGGTTTCGGTTAAACTAGGCCGGGGTAAAATCTCTTTGTCTAAGAACATCAAGAACAGTGTTAAAAAGGCCGTGAAGTTCATCAATGATTTTGAAAAAACAGCGGCTGATATTGCGATATCTAAAGGCTACGATTATGTGGTATGCGGTCATATTCACCATCCGGAGATTAAAACCATCGAAACAGAGGATGGCGAAGTGGTTTATATGAACTCAGGGGATTGGATTGAAAACCTAACCGCTTTAGAATATTATCGTGAGTCGTGGACCTTGTTTCGCTACAAAGACGAAGACTTTATGCAGGAGAATGAAGAGGATGATGATGACTTGGCTGCTTTAGACAATACCCAGCTTTTCGACAAAATGTTGGATGGCTTTATGCAAACCGATGTTGAAGTTCCCTTAAAATTCAAGCGATGAAAATACTCTACGCAGTACAAGGTACGGGTAATGGACATATTACTAGGGCTATCGAAATCATTCCGCATCTACAAGCACGAGGCGAAGTGGACATTTTAGTGAGTGGCATACAATCGGATATTGCCTTGCCTTTTCCGGTTAAGTATAAACTGAATGGCTTGTCGTTCATCTTTGGTAAAAAAGGCGGCATTGACTTTTGGAAAACGTTCTTAAAGTTGAATTCGGGCAAACTGTTTAAGGATATTAAGCAGTTGAAGGTGAAGGACTATGATTTGGTTATCAGTGACTTCGAACCCGTATCGGTTTGGGCCTGTGTTAAAGCAAAGAAAAGCTGTATCGGTTTGAGCAATCAGGTGGCTACCTTGCATCCGTTGGCTCCTAAGCCCAAGAAGGACGATGTGATGGGACGCTTGGTGTTGCAGAATTATGCGCCCACCCCCCTCAACTATGGATTTCACTTTAAACGATTAGGCGATACCATATTCACCCCAATCATCCGACAGGAAGTACGCATTGTTACGCCTACTAATGAAGGACACTATACCGTATACTTGCCGTCCTACGACGATGTAAACATCATAAGCCGTCTAAAGAAGATACCGAATGTACAATGGCAGGTATTTTCTAAGCACAGCAAAAAGACCTATAAACTATTTAATGTATCGGTTTCCCCCATTAACAATCAGCTCTTTTTAGACAGCATGGCCTCTTCGGCTGGTGTTTTGACTAATGCTGGATTTGGCACGACTAGTGAGGCCTTATTCTTGAAAAAGAAGTTGATGGTCATTCCGATGAAAAAGCAATACGAGCAACACTGCAATGCAGCGATGTTGAAGGAGATGGGTGTGCCTGTATTGAAAAAACTAAGTAAGAAGCAGTTAGATCCCTTATTGGAATGGGTACACAGTTCGGCTATAGTCGAAGTAAACTACCCTGATAATGCGAAACAAATTGTGGATTTAATCGTGGATGCCCATGGGCCACAAACCAATGCTAAGCCTCGTAAGGCTAAGAAATAAACCAACTTTATGACGATTAAAAATTCAGAACCTCAAGTATTTTCTCTTACTCGAAGCCATTTTGGCGAGGACTTTGTATGGGGTGTTTCCACATCGGCGTTTCAGATTGAAGGAGGACACGATCAAGACGGGAAAGGACCCTCGATATGGGATGAGTTTGCGTCACGACGCAATACGATAGCGAATAATGATTCGCCCAACACCGCTGCCAATTTTTTTGAAAACTATAAAGAAGACATTGCTTTACTCAAAGAGTTAGGGATTCCTAATTTCAGGTTGTCTTTGTCGTGGGCACGCATCATTCCGGAAGGAACGGGCGCCGTCAATCAAGCCGGATTGGATTTTTACCATAAGGTGTTGGATGCTTGTATTGAGCAGGGTATCGAACCCTACGTTACTTTGTACCATTGGGATTTGCCTTTAGCATTAGAGAAAAGAGGAGGATGGATTAATAGAGAGATCTTGGATTGGTTTAAAGAATATGTAACCGTATGCCTCAATGCTTTTAAAGATAAAGTCAAGTACTGGATGGTCCTTAATGAACCTTCTGTTTTTACGGGAGGAGGGTATTTTTTAGGCGTCCATGCTCCGGGCAAGAAAGGCTTGTCTAATTTCTTACCGGCGATGCACCATGCGTTGTTATGCCAGTCGGTAGGCTTCACTACCATTAAACAATTAGCACCTGAGTCCCAAGTAGGAACAACCTATTCGTGTACTTATGTAACCCCAAAGAGTTACACCGAGAAAGACCTTAAAGCTAGTGAGCGGGTAGATTGTTTATTGAATTCGGCTTTTATTGAGCCAACGTTGGGCTACGGCTATCCCGTGAAGACCTTGCCATTTTTTAAGCATATGGCTAAGTATAAGCAACCGGGGGATGACGAGTTGATTAAAGTTTCTTTTGACTTTATAGGCTTGCAAAATTATACCCGAGAGGTGGTGGCCCATAATTCGTATGTCCCTTATATTAATGCGAAGATTATCCCGGCGAACAAGCGCAATGTGGATTTTACGGCTATGAATTGGGAGATCTATCCGAAGTCTATCTATTATATGATTTTGAAGTACAGTAAATATGACGAGGTAAAGAAGATCTTGATCACGGAGAATGGGGCTGCTTTCTATGATGAAATTAAGGGGAATGCTATTAACGATAAAGAACGCATACAGTATTTGCAAACCTATTTAGAGCAGGTGCATTATGCCAAAGAAAAAGGAGGGAAGGTAGACGGTTATTTCGTATGGTCGTTAACTGATAACTTTGAATGGGCGGAGGGATACCAACGTCGTTTTGGGTTGGTTTATGTTGATTTTGAGAGCCAGCAGCGCAGCATTAAAAATTCGGGATTTTGGTACCGGGATTTTTTGAATAAAAAGGTATAAGCGGCTTAGGGCCGCTTTTTTTTGGTTGGATTCCACGCCATAACATTACACTTCAAAATCCCGATTTTAAAGGGATTTAACATTAAATAAACCTTAAGCTATCTAATTATTTACATTGTTGCAGGTTTAGAAAATGATTCCTTAACTTAAAAATTATTTTAATTTAAATCCTTATTTACAGTCAGTTGTTGTTGTGATTTTATGTTTGCCCTGTCTAACAAAATCTCATTTTAACAATGAAAAAAAACTATCTTATTGCAGTTTTGGCCTTAGTTGCCAATTTTGTATCGGCTCAAATTGAGCCAACCACCTACCGAGGTGCTTTTGCTCCGGCTCCCACAGCGATGTGGACTGACAGCTGGACTAATTATGATCCGCAGAATACGGTGTATCCTGCTACTACCGTAACCGTTAACGCGGACATTACGGCTAACACAACTTGGGCAACTGGTCAAACTGTTGCTTTATCAGGTCTTATTTACGTTAGAAA
>JBJONL010000050.1:0-9547 GCA_046051865.1 Bacteroidota bacterium
CCTCTTCGTGAATATCACTGTCCGCCAAGGTGCCTCCTGAAATCCATTGAGCTATTTCATCAATATGCAACACCTTACTTAGCGTAGCAAAACGCTTTTTTCGCGCACGCTTCTTAAGCTCATTCAAACATTTTGTTACCGCTATGCGATAAATCCAAGTTGATATCTTCGCGTCTCCTCTAAAAGCCCCTATCGATTGATATACTTCCACAAATACTTCCTGAGAAATATCCTCAGCATCTTCCCTATTCAATAAAAACCGATAACAAGTCGTGATAACACCATCTTTATAGAGTGCTACCAATTCGTAAAAAGCTTCACGATCATGCGACTTTAACTTTTGTATCAATTTTTAATGGTATATATTTCTTTAGACAACTTAACGATTAAATTCTGGCACACAATTATAAAAAAAGTAACCCTGATATAAAATAAAAAAAGCCTCCACAATTGGGAGGCTTTTTTTATATATATTCAAGTTAATATTATTCTACTATAATCTTCTTAGTAAAGCGCTTAGCAGCCGTTTCTATTACCGCCAAATACATTCCTTTGGCCAATCCTGTTAAGGATACCGATTCAATCAAATGGGCATTTAGAACTGACTTATTCAAAACCATCTTACCTTGTAAATCAATTAGAGAAAAAGTATATTCCTTATCCGTCAAGGTTCCGATATTTAGATTTAAAACATCATGGGCCGGACTTGGATAAAAACTAACCTGATTCTCATTCTGAAAACTGCTAGTTTCCAAAGTGGTCGCCGCCACAGCAAAATGCATCATTGCCCCTATAGCAGCCTTAGCGACATTGTAATTATAAGTGGGGTCCATATATACCAACAAATCGGTATTTGTATGTTTATGGGTTGTTTCATTTGTTTCAAAAAACCCAGTAATCACTTCATTATTAGCCTGAAAGGGCATATAATCTGAAGAGTAAGCATACGATAAATATGTGTTTAAGGGCGAATACAATCCTACACAAGTTATCAACTCATTTGTCATTGTGGCCGATAACGCATTATTGGTAGATGGGTTGTTGTTAGTGTCTCGCTCACAAGTAATAGTATTATTAACCATACCAGCTACGCCTCCTACCTCATCCAAATTAAAGACCAATCGTATATTCATTTTAGGGTTTGTAGCATTTACAATCGAACTTACATAATGCTGACTTCCATACAAACCATCTTCTTCCCCACTAAAATTTATGAATTTAATCGAATATTCGGTTGGAATGTTTTGCAATAATCGAGCGGTCTCTAAAATAGATACTAATCCACTTCCATTGTCATTAGTTCCTGTACCCCCAATCGAATCATAATGCCCACACATGATTACATAGGTATTAGGATATAAGGTACCCACTTTAGTCACAATCAAATTTTTACAAGTCGCTGGCGAACCTTGATACGTATAAGAATCCTCTTGAAGCTGACTAGCGGTATAGCCATAGCTCAAATATTTGTTTTTCAACCAATCTAACGTATTTTGGAGCTCAGAGGTACCACGTCGCTTCAGACCTAATGCCTCATACTGCGTTAAATTGGTGGTAATATTCGTTTGCGAACACTGGTCCACAACACTTCCATAATAAGAGATAAATTGCTGACTAAAACCCGCAGTAACAACTAGCAAGAGGGTTAATGAAAAGAGTAGGTTTTTCATTGGGTACTAAATAATAATTTTTAGGTAAACATGGTTTATAGCCACAAATGTACTAAAAAAACAATACAACAAACAGCCCTTACCACATTTTTCGCTGGTAATTCCAACATAAAACTATGCTATAAAACACTGGCTATCTATTGATTAACCCAAATTAATCAAACCTTAAGAATCGTAATACCATATATGGCACGTCAATTGAAATAGTCTGTATAACAACATCATTGTTGCTCGAAGAAGCTGAAAATCGAAAGAGTAAGCAAAAACTCAAATTGAATGATTATGAAAACAATTACCCTTTTAGTAGCTAGTATAGTACTGTTCGGAACTACAGCGAAAGCATCAGTAATAATCAATACCACTGATAAAGTAACCAACCGATACAATGCAAATGAGCCAATCTCATTCATTGAAAGAGGTATTGAGTTTTTCGTATTTCCAAATGGAGATTTTGATTTCAATACACGTCCACAAGATACCCAAGGTGACTATTACTATAAAACGGCTGGGAATAGAAAGGCAACAACTACAGCAAGAAGAGCACAAAATTACGGAGTCATCATCGAACACGATAGTTTCGGTCGAGTGCGCAGAGTCGGAAACACCTTTATCAATTATGACAATAGAGATAGAGTAAACCGAATTGGTAGTGTATACATGAGATACAACCGATATGCAATTAGCCAAATTGGAGGAATGCAATTAGTATACAACCGAAGAGGAGATCTAATAGATACCATCGGAAGCATAAAAGGATTTACTTATGGTTATGCCTACAGTTACAACAACCATAACAATCACTGTGATGATGACGAGGATTATTATAGTAATACAAACTACAATAATAACAGCAACAACTACTACTATTATAAAACCGATGGTTCAAAAGCTAGAGTAGAAGACAAATAAGAATTAGGTTAATTAAATTGAGTTGGTTAGCGTTTTGATGAAAAAAATCCCGCAAAGTCTGGACGATGCGGGATTTTTGATGGTATTAAAATAGAATATTAATGTCCTCCACTTACTTTTTTATCAAAATCAATGCCTTGACTTTTCAATATTCCACTTACTTTCCAAGCATAAAAAGCCAAATAAGCAAAACAGAATACGCCAACAATATAACTCATATGAATATTAGTCATATCAGCTACATAACCTTGTAACCAACTAACAATTCCACCTCCCATAATCATCATAATCAAGAAACTACTTCCTTGACTAGTATGCTTCCCTAAACCACTAATGGCAAGGGTAAAAATACAAGGCCACAACGTACTACAGAATAATCCAACACTAGTAAAGGCATAAACACTTACCATTCCGTCCGTTGCCATACCAGTAGCTAAGGCTACAATACCTAAAGTCGAAAAAATCAATAGCATACGAGCAGGATTCCCTTTACTAGCCATATCAGCCACAATCAATACTAAAATGATTAAAGCATAAACATAGAAGGGAGTCAAATCGTGATTCATAAATTTATTTACTCCTAAAAATACACCAAAGGCTAAATATGGGGCCACAAAACGCAAGATCTTTTGTGTACTCATATTATCCGTAAAAGCTTCGACAGCTCCCGTCCAGCGACCAATCATCAAACTAGCCCAGTATAACGAAATAAACGGTGCAATATCTTGGGTCAAAAACCCTAAGTTTTTCTCCATAAAGGCAGGTAAATTACTAGCAGTAGATACTTCAACTCCTACATAAACAAAAATGCCAATCATACCCAAAACCAATTGCGGGTACTGTAAAGCCGATGTTTTCCCCGATTGGCTGTCACCAGCATCTTCCACTACCGCTTGCGGTTTATCAGGTAACGAAGATAATTTTAACATAACTGCTACAATCAAAAAGGCAGCTCCTAAAACCAAATAAGGTACTTTAACACTTTCTATACTCATTTCTGTGCCAGCCGTAGTAGCCGCTCCGAAAATAGCAAAGCTTACGATTAAAGGACCGATGGTAGTACCCAAATTGTTAATTCCTCCTGCTAGGGTTAAACGCTGCGAACCAGTAGTTATAGGTCCCAAAGCAATCGCTAGCGGATTAGCTACCGTCTGCTGCAATGAAAACCCTAAGGCCACCGTAAATAAACCAGATAACATCAAAGGAAACGAATGCATATTAGCCGCTGGGTAAAATAATAAAGTTCCCAATGCCGATATAACAAGTCCTAAAGCTAACGAATTTTTGTACCCCATACGGTTAATCAAATCGCCTTTTGTCAAATAAGATATAAGCATATAAATAATCGAGCCTACCGTATACGCCACATAAAAAGCAACAGAGACTAACTGACTTTGCCCCTGAGTTAAATCAAAAGCTTTTCTAAATACTGGAATCAGGATATCGTTGCTCGCGGCAACAAATCCCCAAAAAAAGAATACGGTTACTAGGGGAATAAATTGACCCCAGTTGGTTTTGTTTTGTTCTGAATTCATATAATTAATTTTAGTTTGGTTGGTTCTTAGTTAATAGGTTTAAACGAAATGGCAGCGCCACCTCCTGAAACCAAATGTAATTTAATTTTTGACTTTGAAGTCACTTGTATAGTTTTTATAACATAGGATTTCGGATTCTTCTCCCAGTCCGCCGTCGCACCATCTTGATAAACAATGGCTTGGTACTTTTTATTCGGAGAAAGAAAATCAAGTTTCAATTCAGTATCGCGAGCCTGCTCATCGGTAATAGCACC
The DNA here is from genome assembly GCA_046051865.1 of Bacteroidota bacterium. Classification (GTDB taxonomy): domain Bacteria; phylum Bacteroidota; class Bacteroidia; order Flavobacteriales; family Flavobacteriaceae; genus Flavobacterium. The sequence continues at coordinate 4,369 of JBJONL010000050.1, forward strand.
CAAAAACCAATTTTCTGAATACTTATCCTTACGAGCAACCGTCAAATAATCTCCTGGCTCTGCCTCCAAATATTTACTGTCTTGCCAATCCACCACCACATCTCTAATAAACTGAAAAGCATCCAAATGCTGCTCATAATTCTCAGGCAAATCAGCCGCCATTTGTAAAGGTGAATACATCGTCACATATAAGGCCAATTGCTTAGCCAAAGTCGTATGAACCTGCTCCTTTTTACTTCGATCATAAGCACTCATCTTAATTTCAAATATTCCCGGTGTGTAATCCATCGGCCCACCTAGCAAGCGGGTAAAAGGCAATATCGTTTCATGCATAGGCGGATTACCCACACTCCAAGCATTAAATTCATTTCCTCTAGCCGCTTCTGCCGCAATATAGTTCGGATAGGTTCTGCTGTATCCCGTCGGACGCGAACTCTCATGCGAATTCACCATCAACTTATAATCCGCAGCTCTTTGGGCCACAAAATTGTAATGATTCACCATCGCCTGCCCATCATGGTACTCGCCACGCGGAATAATCTTGCCAACATAACCGGTCTTCACCGCAGGATAACCATATTTTTTCATCAAATCAAAAGCACGATCCAAATGACGCTCATAATTACCCACCGAACCAGAAGTCTCATGATGCATAATCATTTTAATTCCTTTCGCCTTGGCGTAATCCGTTACTTCTTTTATATCAAAATCGGGATAAGGGGTAGTGAAGTCAAAAACATTTTCTTTCCAATTGCCAAACCAGTCTTCCCAACCTACATCCCAACCTTCCACTAAAACTCCATCAAATCCATACTTGGCAGCAAAATCAATATAACGCTTAGTATTAAACGTAGTAGCGCCATGCTTACCCGAAGGCAACAATTTTCCATCGGCCGCGTTCTGTGCGTTTTGCGAACCAGCATAATCCCAAGTGGATTTACCAATGTGCATCTCCCACCAAATACCCACATACTTCATGGGCTTAATCCAAGATGTATCGTCAATTTTGGATGGGTCATTCAAATTCAAAACCATTTTAGACCCTACAATATCTCTAGCATCATCGCTAATCATAATCGTACGCCATGGAGAAACACAAGGAGTCTGCAAATAAGCTTTGTCCCCAATCGCATTAGGAACTAAATGGGAAGTTAAACGATACGCCGTCGGCTCTAAATCCAGATGCATCACCGGATAATTCACCACCGCAGCCTCAAATATATTTAGGTACAATCCGTCAGCAGTCTTCATCATCAAAGGCGACTGAATCACATGATTTCCGCCTATCGACTTCAAAGCAATACCATTGTTCTTGTTCACATTATCAGTATCAACCTCCGATAATTTACTCTCGGTATAAGGATACTCCTGACTATCAAAATCGCCAGGCAACCAAAACGTTTTGTGATTGCCAGCCAAATTAAACTCAGATACTTCATCCGATACTACAAAATAATTCAAATTAGCCTGCTTTGGAAACACATAGCGAAACGCTACCCCTTCATCAAATACCTTAAAAATTATAGTTATATTTCTATGACTTGCAGACTGCGAAAGGGCAACGCGCATTTCATTATAATTGTTCTTAATGTTGGATTGCTCTCCCAACACAGGATGCCATGTGTCATTAACCGACTTCCGACCAATACTGTCTATACTAAACTGTGCCGCTAAATCACTGCCTCCCTTCAATTTAATTCCCAAACCACTAGACTGCACAACCGATTTCCCTTTGTAGGTTACCGAATAGCTAGGCCGACCCTCAGCCGTAAGTTTAAAATCTAAAGTAATGGATTTGGAAGGGGATTGAATGCTTTGGGCACAAAGTGCTGCTGCGAAGAGCAAAAAACCTACTAAGGATGTTTTTTTCATTTAAAAAGTCAATGGTTAATTGTTTTTTTCGAAATATTCAGTTTTTAATATTAAAAAAATAATGATTCCAAAAAAACAGGCTTTATTTTTTATAAAAATACATTTATAAAGAACAACAGCAAATAGCCTACTAAATTAGTTATTAACGAAATCGATTTCTTAAACCCTTATTTCTTGTTTTTTGTCCAAAAAAAAGTCCCGAATAAATCGGGACGTTCTATAGTATTTTGTGGATTATTTTCCATCTACGTAGTCTTGCAAATAAGCAAACCTAGGGGTTAATTTACCACCTTCAGTAATCTTGGCGCGTTCCAAGATGCCATCTTTATCACCATTAAAGAAAGCCGGAATAACATGCTGCATAAACATCTCACCAAACCCTTCACTAGCATCTTTAGGCAACTCACAAGGTAAATTGTCAACAGACATTACCATAATCGACCCCGGATGTGTATAGGGAACTTCTTTGTGCTCGCTAGGTAAATATCCAAAAAACGGTTCGGCTATTGTCGAAGCTTTTACCGTGCAAGCTATTGGTCCATCAACATCACAAGAGATATCCGCAACCACTTTAATTTTACAATCAACTGCCTTCAACATCGCATTAGTCAAGATATCCGGAGAGCCATTACCATGAAAATGGCCGGCCATAAATACATCAGCTACTTTACTAAAACGCTCAAAATCGGAGGTATAAGCCGACGGGTTTTGATAAAAATCCTTATTATCTAATACTTGACCATCCAAACGTTTATTATAATCCAACACATCAATCTGCGTATATACGGGCTGAGAATAAATCTTTGTCAAAAAATCATCTACACTTACCTCTTTCATCTTCATACCGTCCAGCATCTCCTTGGCACCCATACCTACTTTCCCATGCCCTGTCAATACGACTTTAATGTTCGGCAAAATCAATCGTTTCAAACGTACAATTAAGTCCTCCTTACTGTGTAAAATCTCTGCTTTTGGTAAGGTAAACATATCATATTTTACCCCAAAAGCTCTAAATCCATTATAGGCTCCTACGATTCCGGCGTAACGGCCAAATCCAATCAAACGACGGTGATTTGCATCTACTATCGTTTCATGATCGTACAACGCTATGTTTTTGGATAAAACCGCTTGTAATAACTTGCGGTTATGGAACTGCTTTTTAATCGTATGCGAAAAGAAAAAATACTTCTTATTGGGCAACAAATAATCAACAGGAATCTCTTTCACCCCAAAAAACACATCACAATCTGAAACATCGTCTACCACCTTTATTCCCAGGGCAGCATACGCCTCATCCGAAAACACTCGTATATCCGAAGTCTCTACAAAAACTTCCGCTTCGGGATGCTCTTCCTGCAATCTAACTAATTCTTCCGGCGTAAAAACCACTCGTCTATCAGGAGGTGATTTTCGTTCTTTTATAATACCAAACTTCATAAGGCAATTCTATTTGCCGCCAAAAGTAGTAGTAACGAAATCGTTTTCAAAACTTTTTACCAAAAATTAATAAGCCAATGGGAACAATCGGAAGCTGACTTGTAAGGGGTAAAATATACAGCAACCGAAATTGTGAAAAACCTGTTGATAGCTTTATAAAAAAGTAGTTTTATCCTTTTACTGAATACTTATATTTGTTATCCTATTATCAATAAAATGAAGCATAAATTCACCCTATATACCTCCCTATTCCTTACTACTTTAGTCCTTCTTACTGCTTGTACCAAAGTGGAAAAAACAGAAGAGGGTATCGTCAAAGTAAATAAAAATGGCCTCCCTGTAATGCAACCCTTGCAAGAAGAATTGCCTGCCTTGACAGCCGATTTCCTAAAAGATAAAAAGTACGGAGTCGAACGCTATTTCGAAAAAACATGGTCCGAAAAAAATGACAACGTGGCGTTTCTAGTGGCGAAGAATGGCCAAATCATCTATGAAAACTACATGGGATATGCCAATAAAGCCACTGGAGAAATGATAGGTAAAGAAACCCCTCTACACATCGCCTCCGTTAGTAAAGTCCTTACCTCGACGGCCATCTTAATGCTAATTGATACCAAAAAAATTACGCTCGACCAAAAAGTAACCACCATCATCAAAAACTTCCCTTATCCCGACGTAACCGTTCAAACTCTTTTGAACCATAGAAGCGGCATGAAAAACTATGCCTACTTCACCTACGAAAATGGCAACTGGGATAAAAAGCAAACGTTGACCAACGAGGACATCGTGAAAGTTATGGTTGAACGCCAAATCCCCCTAGAGTCAAAAACAGATACCCGCTTCAGCTATTGCAATACCAATTATGCCATGCTAGCGCTAATTATTGAAAAAATAACAGGCCTTAGCTACCCCGAAGCCATGAAGCAAATGATCTTTACTCCCTTAGGGATGACCAATACATTTGTATTCGATATTACCAAAGATCGTGGCAGTGTAGCACCTTCTTATAAAGGAAATAATGTCGAAATCGGAGTGGATTACTTGGACGGAATCTACGGCGACAAAAACATCTACTCCACCCCAAGAGATTTATTAAAATTCGACAAAGCAAGATACGCTCCCTTCTTTTTGAACCCCGACCTACTAAAAAAAGTATACAAAGGCTACAGCTACGAAAGCAAAGGGCAACGCAACTACGGACTCGGAGTACGAATGATGGAATTCGATAAAGGCGAACCCTTCTTTTACCACAACGGCTGGTGGCACGGAAACACTTCTTGCTTCATCACCCTGCGCAAAGAAAAAGTATCCATCATTGTGCTATCCAATAAGTTTACCAAAAAAACCTATCAAACCAAAAAACTAGCCTCCCTATTCGGAGACTATCCCTTCAAGCTAACCGAAGACGGAGAAGAATAATCACCCCAAATAGGACTTGCATTCCCCCTAAAAATACCCTATCTTTGCCCCACTGGGGTCGACTGGTTTTGACAGCAAGTCGAATTGAACAGTAAGCACGTCGAGCAGGGTACCCTTTGCTCGTTAATCCAAGGATACGAACTTATAAACGGCGAAAATAACTACGCTTTAGCTGCTTAATCCGAATTATAGTAAGATTAACCTCGTCCCAACAAGGTTGGGAAGCTGGATTCTCCTCAGAAGCCTCGGTTTATGGCGTCTGGCTCAGGGGAACCGTAAAAGTAAACCTAGGAAAGGTAATGTTCTGAATCCTTTCTGACACTCATAGAGCTAAGCATCAGGTCGCTGTCTTTAGCATAGCCTGCTGTCGAAAACCTAAGTAAAGACTAAACGTGTAGAAAGCTCTTTAGTTGCTTGTTTGGACGGGAGTTCGACTCTCCCCGACTCCACA
>JBJONL010000051.1:0-8723 GCA_046051865.1 Bacteroidota bacterium
AAAAAAAGAGCTACTATCTCTAGTAACTCTTTTGAGGCATCGTCCGGATTCGAACCGGAGTAGTCGGTTTTGCAGACCGGTGCCTAGCCGCTCGGCCACGATGCCAGTTGGACGGCAAATATAGGAATTAATTTGAAATTTGAAATTTGAAATCTACTTTTTTTGGAATTTGAACCGTTTCTATGGAAATTTAACTTCGGTATTCTTCCATTTCTATAGTAACTGCCTCTACATCACCACCTATGGGAGGATTAAGCTTAGATACCGCTAATAAAATACGAGAGACTGCCGGAATCTCTTTAAAGATTCTAGTCACAATTCGATGAGCAACATGTTCTAATAATTTTGAACGGATCGCCATTTCTTCCTCTACAATTTGATTCAAAAGAACATAATCTACCGTATCCTTTAATGCATCACTTATAGATGATTTTCTTAAATCAGTTTTGATTTCTAAATCTACCCTGTAGTCTGAACCTATGCGGGCTTCTTCTTCCAAACAACCATGAAAAGAAAATGTTCTAATGTTTTGTAATTTAATAGTTCCCATTTTTTGATTTCATTGCCAATTTTCAAATCTTCACATTTTCAAATTGACTAATTAAACATATCTTTGCTAAAATTACAAAAATAATGGCAACAGAAGAGAAGTCCTTAAATTTTATAGAGCAAATCATCGAGGAGGATTTAAAAAACGGTTTGTCCAAAGACAAATTGCGTTTTCGTTTTCCACCAGAACCTAACGGCTATTTACACGTGGGTCATGCTAGTGCTATTTGTTTAAATTTTGGTCTAGGAATTGATTATCAAGCACCTGTTAATTTGCGTTTCGACGATACAAATCCAGCGAAAGAGGAACAAGAATATGTGGACGCCATCAAAAGAGACATCGAATGGTTAGGGTTTAAATGGGCAAACGAATGTTATGCATCTGACTATTTCCAACAATTATACGACTGGGCTGTCGAATTCGTAAAAAAAGGTAAAGCCTATGTAGACAGCCAATCTTCTGAAGATATGGCTAAACAAAAAGGAACGCCTACTCAAGTAGGAAGCAATTCTCCCTTCAGAGACCGTTCTGTAGAAGAAAATCTAGACTTATTAGAACGAATGAAAAACGGGGAGTTTCCAAACGGAACCCATATTCTTCGGGCTAAAATAGATATGGCTCATACCAATATGCTAATGCGAGACCCTATAATGTATCGTATATTACATTCACACCACCATCGAACAGGTGATCAATGGTGCATTTACCCAATGTATGATTGGGCCCACGGGGAAAGTGATTACCTAGAACAAATATCCCATTCGTTCTGTACCCTTGAGTTTTTACCCCACCGTGAATTATACGATTGGTTTTTAGACCAAGTTTATGATAGTAATAAAGTTCGTCCTAAACAAAGAGAATTTGCGCGGAGAAACCTTTCGCATACCGTAGTATCCAAAAGAAAACTTTTACAATTAGTAGAAGAAAAGCACGTTACGGGTTGGGATGATCCAAGAATGAGTACAATTTCAGGGATGCGCAGAAGGGGCTACCCACCTATGGCAATCCGTAATTTTGCGAATACTATCGGGATTGCTAAAAGAACCAACTTAATCGACGTGTCTTTACTGGAGTTCTGTGTTCGCGAAGAATTAAACAAAACAACACCTCGTGTAATGGCTGTCTTGAACCCTGTGAAATTAGTAATTACTAATTATCCCGAAGGGAATGAAGAATGGCTTGAAGCAGAAAACAATCCAGAAGAAACTGTAATGACCTTTAGAAAAGTGCCCTTTTCTAAAGAACTATACATCGAAAGAGAAGATTTTCAAGAAGAAGCAAATAAGAAATTCTTCCGCCTTACACTGGGCACTGAAGTACGTTTAAAAAACGGCTATATTATTAAAGGTGAAAGTGTTATAAAAGATTCCGAAGGTAATATTACTGAAATTCATTGTACTTATGATGTGGATTCCAAGAGCGGTAGTGGAACAGAGGCTAGCCAACGTAAAGTAAAAGGTACCATCCATTGGGTGTCAATTAAGCACGCTATTCCTGCCGAAGTTAGAATCTACGATCGTTTATTTTCACATGAGAGCCCAGACGGAAATAAGGAAATTGACTTTAAAGAATTTATCAACCCAAATTCTTTAGAAGTAATAACAGGATACGTTGAGCCAAGTTTACAATCCGCAAAAAATTTGGACCAATTCCAATTCCAACGTCTAGGTTATTTTTGTGTAGACAAAGAATCTTCTTCCAGTAAATTGGTTTTTAATAAAACAGTCGGCCTTCGAGATACTTGGGCAAAAGTAGAAGCAAAAGAATAATTTTATTTTTATAGAGAAAACTAATAAAAAGCCTACTATTTAGTAGGCTTTCTCTATTATATATTTTATTTATCAAAAAACAAAAAATCATTTTATTGAACTATTAAAACCGACCTCAATAAATTGGTTTTATTTAACTTTTAAATTTTCACCAACTCATTTCACCACCCTGTTATTAAAGTGCTTTTATTTCGCCTTAAAATAAGTTTTACGCTTCCACCACTCAAAATAGAATTATTTCGTAACTTTAGAGTACTAAATTTTAAATCATGTCAAACAAAGATAATAACCTCATTGCTCTTTTAGCTGGAGCAGCAATCGGAGTGGGATTAGGAATTTTATTCGCTCCCGATAAAGGTTCCAAAACCCGAGAAAAAATAAAAGACAACTTGGACGACTTAAAAGAAGAAGTCAAAACCAAATTCAATTCCCTTGAAGGAGAAGCTAAAGAGAAATTAGCCAAATCCAAAGACGAGTTGAAAGAAACTGTAGAGGAACTGATTTCAAAATCCAGCTATAAAACTGAAGAAGCAATTTCCTTCTTAGAAGAGAAACTCGCCGAACTAAAAAAACAAAACGCCAAATATCAAAAATGATGGCACTAGAAGATATCAAAGAAAATTTAGAAGACATTCAAGAAAACACCAAAGCGTATATAGATACTAGCATCGCCTATTACAAACTCTGGGGATTCAAAGTGGCCATGAAATCTACCACCTTGGCTCTTAAGTTTTTTTTGATTGCCATGTGTTTAGTAATCGTATTACTCTTTGTTTCTATTGCAGGATCGCTAGCTTTAGGTCAATTTTTACATAGTTATCCCTTAGGATTTCTTTGTATAGCTGGAATTTACCTCTTACTAGCGCTGTTGTTATTTTTAGTCAAAGACAAAATCGTAGAAGGTCCTATCCTTGAAAAATTCTCTGAAATATTTTTTAACGACTAATAGTATGGAAACCAAAAAATATGCTTCTTACGCAGCAATCGAACAAGATTTAGCAATCTTAAAAGTCGAAAAAGAAATTCATTATCAAAAAATCATCCTCGGTATTGAAAAAACAAAGGAGAATTTAGTGCCCTCTAAATCAATTTCCTTTGTTGCTGATACTTTTCAAAAAGTCTTTTCAGGTACATACGGATCTATTTTAAAAGTGATGATTCCCCATATTATCAATTGGATAATAAATAGAAAAAGAGGCGATTAAGCCTCTTTTTTGTTATGTTTTATTCTTTTATGCCGGCTCTCCAGGCTGAGATGTGTCACTCGGATTGTAATCTAACGAAGTAGTATCTTTAGATTTCTTCACTCGCTTAGGTTGGTTTTTCATTTGTTCTCCTATGATGTTTGAAGCCGTGAAACTAGTCACCATACTATTCAACATATCACTAGCTGCCTGCGGTGAATTAGGCAACAATATCAAATTCGAATTCGTATCAGCCCCTATCGCTTGTAAGGTATCATAGTGTTGCGTAATAACAATCAAAGCGGAAGCTTCCTGCGAATTAATACCCACATTATTCAAGACCTCTACACTTTCTACCAAACCTCTTGCAATTTCTCTTCTTTGATCAGCAATACCTTGACCTTGAAGTTTTTTACTTTCAGCCTCCGCCTTAGCCTTAGCTACAATTCTAATACGTTGTGCCTCAGATTCAAAAGTAGCAGCTGTTTTCTCTCTATCGGCAGCATTAATACGATTCATAGCATTTTTCACCTGTATATCCGGATCGATATCCGTAACCAAGGTATTTATAATATCATACCCATAGGTCATCATCGCCTCATTCAGTTCACGTTTAACCCCGATAGCAATATCATCTTTTCTCTCAAATACATCATCTAATATTAATTTAGGTACTTCAGCTCTTACCACGTCAAAAACATAAGCTGTAATCTGATCATGCGGATATTCTAACTTATAAAAGGCCTCATAAACTTTGTCCTGGATCACATTAAACTGAACAGAAACTTTCATTTTAATGAATACATTGTCCTTCGTCTTAGTTTCAATGATAACATCTAGTTGCTGAATTCTCAAATTTACCCGCCCAGCAATACGGTCAATAATAGGAAGTTTTAATTGTAATCCCGAACTCCTAATACTAGTAAATTTACCAAAACGCTCAATAACGACAGCACTTTGTTGCTTCACAGTGAAAAAGGAAGAAAGCAAAAGGACAAACCCAAAAAATAAAAGAACAAAAATAATGACCATGATTTTTAAATTAAATTGTTAGTACAATGTTTATACGAAATATATGTATGTTTGTTACAAATTACAAGGCACTTCAATATGAACATAAAAATGATAATCTTAGGGTTGCTAATGTCAACGTTAGGATTTGCTCAATACGGTTACCGAGATTCCAATATGATTGGCGTAACCCTAGGAATGAATCAATTTACTTTAAACTCTTCAGATGTAATAGCCAAACCTGGAACAGGCTGGAGTATCGGTCTCTCCATGAGAGGTAATTTTTATGACGATTGGGACGCAATCTTTGGTTTACAATTCAGCGAATTCAATTATAAACTAGTAACACTAAAGGCAGCCTCAAGTGAAAGGGAAGTGAATTACAAACTACCCTGTGCCAATGTTACTTTTCAATTGAGTTACAAATTCATTGAAAACCATTTAAGTGTAGAATTCGGACCTATAGTTCAAATAAACGGTAACGCACAAATAGATAAGAATGAAGAAACCAATATCGTTAAAGGAACTGCCGCTTCAGCAAAAGATTTTACTAAGATGAGTAATGTTGGTCTATATCCTTTGGTGGGCATTACAGCAGGGGTTAGAAACGCTCGCTTAAATCTGTCCTATCAATATGGACTACTCAATATGTTAGGTAAAGTAGAAGGAAATTTTAAAGGAAATGCCTCCATAATAAACGGTAACATTATTTTTTACTTCTAATAAAAAAGCCCTGAATATACAGGGCTTTTTCTTTACTATAAAGTGACGATGGCTTTCTCCAATCGCTTAATGGTTTCTTCTTTACCAATCAATTCTACGATATCAAACAGATGGGGCCCTTTTAAAGCACCAACCAAACTCAATCGAAACGGTTGCATTACTTTACCCATCCCAATCTCATTCTGCGTCATCCAGTCTTTTACAACGGTTTCTATGGTAACCGAAGTGAAATCTTCAACAGTCTTAAGTATACCGATTAATTGTTGCATTAAATCAGGTGTTTCTTCTTTCCAATTCTTAGAAGCTTTTTCATCATAGGCCGTTGGCGCAACAAAGAAATAATCTGCCAATTCCCAAAATTCAGCAACAAAATGAGCGCGTTCCTTAATTAAGGATACTATTCTTGTCAAATCAAGAGTAGTTGATATTCCCTTTTCAGTTAATATCGAAGCAAATGAGGCTGCCATGGCACTAGCAGTTTGTTTCTGTAAATAGTGATGGTTAAACCATTTGTTCTTCTCAGGATCAAATTTAGCACCCGCTTTATGAACCCTATTCAAATCAAATTTTGTAACCAATTCTTCCAACGTAAATAACTCCTGGTCAGTACCGTCATTCCATCCTAACAAAGCCAAAAAGTTAATAACCGCCTCAGGGAAAAACCCTTTTTCTCTATAGCCCGAAGACACTCCCTCTTCACTTTTCCATTCCAATGGAAATACAGGAAAGCCCATTTTATCACCATCTCGTTTAGATAATTTTCCATTTCCTATTGGTTTTAAAATCAAAGGTAAATGTGCAAATTCAGGAGCCTCCCATCCAAATGCCTTATACAATAAACGGTGCAAAGGCATACTAGGCAACCACTCTTCTCCTCGAATAACATGTGAGGTTTCCATCAAATGATCATCCACAATATTAGCCAAATGATAAGTAGGCATACCGTCCGATTTAAACAATACTTTATCGTCTAATAAATTGGTTTCAAATTTGATGTCGCCACGAATAAGGTCCTGTAAATGTAAAGTTTCATTAACAGGCGTTTTAAATCGTATTACATAGTCTTCCCCAGCCGCAATTCTTTTTTCAATTGCTTCTTTGGAAAGTACTAAAGAGGTATCAAGCTTTTCGCGATTGTGCCAATTGTAAATAAAGGTCTTCCCCGCTGCTTCATGCTCTTTTCTATGAGCATCCAATGCCTCAGCAGTATCAAAGGCATAATAAGCCCAACCCGTATTTACTAATTGATCGGCATATTGTTTGTATAAAGGTTTTCGTTCACTCTGACGGTAGGGACCATGCAACTCATTCTTACCAATAGTCTCACTTGGCGCTATACCCAACCAGTCCAACGCTTCAAAAATATAAGCCTCTGCACCAGGAACAAAACGGTTTTGATCGGTATCTTCTATTCTTAAATAAAAAACACCACCGTGTTTCTTGGCAAATAAATAATTAAATAAGGCAGTACGTACACCACCAATGTGTAATGGTCCTGTAGGACTTGGAGCAAAACGAACTCTAACGGGTCTTGACATTTTCTTAAAATTTGGGGCAAAGATAAAATTTAATTAGGCAGTTTTCATTGAATTTTCATTGGCATTTTTTTAACGCTTAGGTATTCAGTAAAAATTGTACATTTATCGGTTATAAAAAAGAAGTGTATAAATTGGAGAATTCAACCGTTATTTACCAAAAGTTAGAAAGCTTTATCAAGAAGTTTTATACCAATGAATTAGTCAAAGGATCTATTTTCTTTGTCGGTCTCGGACTATTGTATTTCATCTTGACCCTTTTTATAGAATATTTCTTGTGGCTAAAACCTACCGCCAGAACGTTTCTTTTCATTGCCTTTTTAGCCGTTGAAATTTTTCTAGCTAGCCGATTTATTTTGTTTCCAATATTTAAGCTCTTCAAACTCCAAAAAGGAATTGATTACAAAGAAGCATCAATCATCATTGGAAACCATTTTAGCGAAGTAGGGGATAAATTAACCAATTTCCTGCAACTAACTCAAGACCCAAATAAGTCGGAGCTTTTAGCAGCCTCTATTGATCAAAAGGCCAATACGCTACAACCAATCCCCTTCAGCAATGCTATTAATGTTGCTAAAAACAAAAAATACCTACCGCTAGCGATCATACCAATTTTATTTTTCTTGTTTTTCGTCATTTCAGGCAAAGGTGATATCCTATCCCAAAGTTTGAATCGTGTAGTGCATTTTAAACAACAATTCTTACCACCCGCTCCCTTCGAATTCGTGCTGCTTAATGCCAACCTTCAAACCGAGCAAAACAAAGATTTTCTTTTAAGGGTTAAAACTATTGGAAATGTAGTGCCCGAAAATGCACTTATTTATATTGGTGATGAAAGCTATTTCATGGAATCTAATAAAGCAGGTGAGTTTGAATTTATAATACCAAAACCTTCAACCGACCTTGAGTTTCACTTAGAGGCCAATGAGGTCTCTTCACATAACTACAAATTAAAAGTGGTAACGGTACCTTCTATCGCTAATTTCGAAATGGTTCTGAACTTTCCAGGCTATTTAAATAAAAAGAGCGAAGTAGTCAAAGGAACCGGAAACGCTATTATTCCAGAGGGAACTAAGATTACGTGGATAATGAATACACTAGCGACACAAAAAGTGGATTGGGTAAATGAAAACAATCATTTTTCTTTTGCTAAAGAAGACAATAAGTTCTCGTTATCCAAAAGCATCCTTCAAAATGTGGAGTACCAAATCTTAACTTCAAATACAAAAGTTCAAAATTACGAGAAACTAAATTATCAAATTTCAGTAATCAAAGATCAATACCCAACGATAACGGTTAACAACGCCCCTGATAGTTTAAAAGTTAATAAGAATTTTGTATTGGGACAACTAGCAGATGATTACGGCTTGTCTAAACTATTAATCATCTATTATCCAAAGGATAAGCCTAACGCCGCAAAACGAGCTCCTATAGCGATTAAAAAAGAGGTGTATGACCAGTTTGTATTCTCTTTTCCTAGCAACCTTCCCGTTGAAGAGGGAGTGTCGTATGAATATTACTTCGAAATCTTCGATAACGATGCCATCCACAATTATAAAAGTACGAAGTCTTCAGTGTTTAGCAATCGTATTGCTACTGAAACTGAAAAGCAAGACGAATTACTAAAACAACAAAACGAAAACATTAACTCGTTATCGAAATCACTTAAGGCGCAGGACAAGCAGTTATCAGAAATGGATAAACTACAAAAAATGGGCAAAGAGAAAGATAACTTAGAATATAAAGACCAACAAAAAGTAGAAGACTTCATTCAACGACAAAAGAAGCAAGACGAATTGATGAAAGAGTTCTCAGAGAAAATGAAGGACAATCTCGATAAAGTCAAAACGGAGAAGAAGGATGAGAAGAAAGAACAACTGCAAGACCGTTTAGAAAAAACTAAAGAAGACATAGAGAAAAACCAAAAACTTTTAGATGAACTTAAAAAACT
>JBJONL010000052.1:0-3301 GCA_046051865.1 Bacteroidota bacterium
GAGGACGATTTGTTGACCTTAACGTCTATAAACAAAAACTCCTCGACATTGCCGAGGAGTTTTATCTAAGAACCTATTGGGATGCTTAATTATTATAAGTGTACTCTGTAGTAACAGAAGGAGCAGTTCCTGTCGAATCAAATTCAGATTCTGTTAAAGGAAAGTTCAAACTGTTGTAAGTATAAGTTGTAGTATACATTTCATTCGTTCCAAATGTAGACGTGTAATGATCGGTTAAGATATTGTGAGAAACACCAATAGCTTCTTCATTGACAAAATTAATCTTATCGACACCAGTAATATTTTTATACGGATTGTTTTTAGTATCATAGGTATATATTCTAGTCCCAGTAATACTTGGTGAAATAATGTTGAAATCAATTTGTGCAACCTCACCGTTCGTCAAATGAATAGTTCCTGTTTCAATAGGATTAGTCTGTGTATTGTTATCACCTGTAAAAACGGAATACGAAACAGTATTGTTGCTATTATGAATAAATAACTCTTTACGCCCATGGTTAGTATCATAATCTTTTAACAAATAGGTAACTAATTGGCCACTTCCATTATAAGTAAACGTCTCTTCTACTAGTAGTGTATTAGTGTCATCATACTGTTTTATACTACTAATCAAATCTCCGGTGTACGTATAAGTTTCAGCAAGACCATCCGAATACACGGCGCTAACAAGCTTTTTACCATTGTACGTAAAATCGGTTGTAACCGTCGAATTATCATTGGTATAGTGCTCTACAGTTTTTGTAACCAATACATCACCCTCGGTAAGGGGTGTTGACGAACTATCACTTGACGAACAAGAAGTTAACAATACGGCCGAAAAGGCAAAAAGACAAAGGATTTTTTTCATAAGGCGTTTTTTTTTGTTTTGTACTATTGTGCAAAAATACTGCTATTTTCAAAATAAACAATTCGTCAAAACCAAATAAAAAATAAAAACCGCAGGGATTTACTGCGGCTTGTACTTTATTTAAGAGGATTACTTACTCAAATACATCTTTCTTCTAGAGTACAACTCATAGAATTGATCGTCTTTCAGGTCGTCGATAAACAAGATGCTTTCTCCGGTTGATTTCATTTCAGGCCCCAATGCTTTATTCACATTTGGAAACTTACTAAACGAGAATACCGGTTGCTTAATGGCATATCCTTTCAATTGGGGGTTGAAGGTAAAGTCGGTTACTTTATTCTCCCCTAGCATTACTTTGGTAGCGTAATTTACATACGGCTCGCCGTAAGCCTTTGCAATAAAAGGCACGGTACGAGAAGCTCTTGGATTGGCTTCAATGATATATACTGTATCGTCTTTGATGGCAAATTGGATATTGATTAATCCCACCGTTCTTAATGCCAAAGCAATTTTCTTTGTATGGTCTTTGATTTGCTGCATCACGAATTCGCCCAAGTTAAAAGGCGGCAAGGTAGCATTACTATCCCCTGAGTGAACGCCGCAAGGCTCAATATGCTCCATAATTCCGATGATGTAGACATTTTCGCCATCACAAATCGCATCGGCTTCAGCTTCAATCGCTCCGTCTAGATAGTTGTCTAGTAATAATTTATTTCCCGGTATATTTTTGAGCAAGTCGATTACATGCTCTTCCAATTCTTGTTTGTTGATGACAATCTTCATCCCTTGCCCACCCAATACATAGGAAGGACGAACCAACAATGGAAAGTCCAACACATCCGCTAAGGCAGAAGCTTGATCGGCATTCTCTGCCACACCAAATTTTGGAAACGGTATTTTCAATTCCTCTAACAGTTCAGAGAAACGACCGCGGTCTTCGGCTAAATCTAGGGCATCAAAGGAAGTGCCTAATATTTTAATACCGTAGCGGTCTAATTTTTCGGCCAACTTCAAGGCGGTTTGCCCCCCTAATTGAACAATTACCCCTTCGGGCTTTTCATGACGGATGATGTCATAAATATGTTCCCAAAATACAGGCTCAAAGTATAATTTATCAGCCGTATCAAAATCGGTCGAAACCGTTTCAGGATTACAGTTGATCATGATGGTTTCGTAACCACACTCTTTGGCAGCTAATACGCCGTGCACACAAGAATAGTCAAATTCAATCCCTTGCCCAATTCGGTTAGGTCCCGAACCTAATACCACCACTTTCTTTTTATCCGATACCGTACTTTCATTGTCTACAAATCTTGAGCCGTCTGCCAGTTGGATTTCAGCTTCAAACGTAGAATAATAATAAGGAGTCATCGCTTTGAATTCGGCCGCACAAGTATCTACCAATTTATAAACACGTTTAATGTTCATCTCCTCGCGCAACTTGTACACTTGGCTTTCCAAACAGCCCATCATGTGTGCAATTTGACGGTCCCCGTACCCTTTTTGTTTGGCTTCCAACAAAAGTTCTTTAGGTAAAGTATCTACTTTATATTGCGCAATCTCTCGCTCTAATAAATATAATTCCTCGTATTGCTTCAAGAACCACATGTCAATTCGTGTAATCTCATGAATCCTACTCAACGGAATTCCCATGGCAATGGCATCATAGATAACGAAAACGCGATCCCAACTCGCAAAAGTCAGTTTCTCAATGATCTGCTCATAGTTTTTATATCCTTTTCCGTCAGCTCCTATTCCGTTTCGTTTAATTTCAAGCGACTGTGTTGCTTTGTGCAAGGCCTCTTGGAACGAACGTCCGATTCCCATCACTTCACCCACCGACTTCATTTGGAGTCCTAAAGTACGATCAGAGCCTTCAAACTTATCAAAGTTCCAACGCGGTATTTTGACAATTACGTAGTCTAAGGTAGGTTCGAATAAGGCCGAGGTTGATTTTGTAATTTGATTTTGCAATTCATCTAAATGATAACCTAAGGCTAATTTAGTAGCAATCTTCGCAATAGGATATCCAGTAGCCTTTGAAGCTAATGCCGAAGAACGCGATACACGAGGGTTGATTTCAATAGCAACGATATCCTCTTCCTCATCGGGCGATACGGCGAATTGCACGTTACAGCCTCCAGCGAAATTACCAATAGAACGCATCATCAAGATGGCCATATCACGCATTTTTTGGAATGTCGTATCCGACAAGGTCATGGCGGGAGCAACCGTAATGGAGTCCCCGGTGTGAATACCCATAGGGTCCATATTCTCAATAGAACAAATGATAACGACGTTATCATTTTGGTCCCGTAGTAATTCTAATTCGTATTCTTTCCAACCTAGCAAAGCCTTGTCAATCAATACTTCGTGGATAGGAGACGCTTCTAAACCGCGGGTCAACAAATCGTCAAAATCCTCTTTCTTATG
>JBJONL010000053.1:0-3943 GCA_046051865.1 Bacteroidota bacterium
GCACTCCAAGTAGCTCAACAGTTTGATATCAAAAATATCCTACCACGCTATGAAGAACTGTATGCTCAAGCCATTAATCAATCAAAATCCGTAACCCACTAAGATGATCAAAAAAGTCCTCGCCCTCGGCATCGTGCTAATACTGCTTGTCGCTTGTTCTTCTGGAAAGAAAGCGGCTAGCAAACCTTTATTTGAAGTCCTTACCGTCAACAACGATGGGGGAGCCAACATCAAGTTTTATGAGGTCCTTTCGGAGCCCAAAGAAATCAGCATGCTCCTAAGTGACGAAACGCTAAGCAAGAAAATCAAACCAAGCGATACTACCGCCAGTACGTTTGTAATCCTCAATGCCGGACCCACAAGAGAAACCGCCAATCACATCCAGGTGGATAAGGTACTAGAAACCGCCACCGAGATCCAAGTCTATATCAAGGATACCCAAACCAACACCCCCATAGACCTCTCTGACGACGAGACCCTCTATCCTTATACCATACTGAAAATCAATTCCAAGAAACCAGTGGTCATAAAATAAAAAATCCCGAGCATTGCTCGGGATTTTTTATTATTAAGAATGCTCCTTATTAGAAGCGGTAACGGATACCCAAAGCAATATCGGGTCCAAAACTGTTCTCTCTAAATTTATTAGCCCCGGTATTATTCAAATAAAACTCCGGACGTAAGTCCAAAGACAATTGTAACGGAATGTCAAAGTTATACTCAACACCCAAGTCACCAGCAGCCAAGATAAAGGTGCCACTGTTGCTTACACCTTCCTCATTATAACTCCAGCTACCTAATCCTCCACCAACACCAGCATACCAGTTAAATCCTTGGTCAATATCCCACACCCATTGGTACAATCCTACCAATTTATAAGCATTCACATTGTTGTTGTTTCTAAAACCCAAATCAAGTTCTAACCGATTGCTTCTAGACAATCCTCTTTGATAAGATACTTCTCCTCCAAAACCATCGTTGTTCCCCAATCGCAATCCTAAGGCATTCTTCGAGATGTCCTGTGCTTGTGTACCCCATGCTAAACCTAGTAGCATCAACGTACTTAGAAATAATTTTTTCATAATTCTTGAATTTAATTTTATGTTTTAAATGACTGCCAAGCACCTATACGGAAATAAATGCTCAACCGTGGCAAAGTTAAGCCTTTAAACCTTTCGGTTATTCCTTATTTTTTGTTAAAATTGTAATCGTTTCAGGGTTTGGCAAAAATATTCAGGGACCAAACTTCGTTACATTACGGCAAAAAACTATATTTGTTAAAACAATAACTATGGCGGGTAATACCTACGGAACTCTTTTTAGAGTCACCACTTTTGGAGAATCACACGGAGAAGCATTAGGCGGAATTATTGACGGATGCCCCCCGGGAATCACCCTTAACTTGGAGGCCATTCAAGCCGAAATGCAACGAAGAAAACCCGGGCAATCTTCCATAGTCACCCAAAGAAAAGAAGCCGATGAAGTACAGTTCCTCTCCGGCCTCTTCGAAGGTAAGACTACCGGAACCCCCATAGGATTTCTAATTCCGAATACCAACCAAAAGTCGGATGACTACACCCACATAAAAGATTCCTACCGTCCCAGCCACGCCGATTATGTCTACGAAAAGAAGTACGGCCTGCGCGATTACCGCGGTGGAGGACGAAGCTCAGCAAGAGAAACGGCTAGTAGGGTGGTAGCAGGAGCTATCGCCAAACAGGTTCTTGAGGGCATCCGGATCAACGCTTTCGTTTCCTCTGTAGGCGACCTGTTTATTAATAAACCCTACCAAGAGCTAGATTTCTCTTTGACGGAAACCAATGCAGTACGTTGCCCCGATCTCGAGACGGCGGCCCAAATGGAAGACTATATCAAAGAAATAAAGAAACAAGGCGATACCGTGGGCGGCACCATCACCTGCGTCATACAAAATGTGCCTGTAGGGTTGGGCGAACCGGTATTCGACAAACTCCATGCCGAACTAGGGAAAGCCATGTTGTCCATTAATGCGGTTAAAGGGTTTGAATATGGCAGTGGTTTTTGCGGCGCCCGCATGAAAGGCAGCGAACACAACGATCTATACAACCCCGACGGCACCACAAGAACGAATCTGTCTGGTGGCATACAAGGAGGCATCTCTAACGGTATGGAAATCTACTTCCGAGTGGCCTTCAAACCCGTAGCCACCCTAATCCAAGAACAAGAAGTATTGACTAATCAAGGGGAAATTAATACCCAACAAGGCAAAGGAAGACACGACCCTTGTGTAGTACCCCGGGCCGTACCCATAGTCGAAGCCATGGCCGCTTTAGTGCTGGCCGACTTCCATCTAAGAAACAAAACCAACCAACCATAAACGAAATGACAACTACCGATACTTCTAAAAAGTCACTGTTTGCTAATCTGACTGTGCAAATCCTAATTGCTATGCTCTGTGGAGCCCTGCTAGGTATTCTGATTCATAATAACTATGCAGCCGAAGAAGCCAAAAGCTTTAGCGATAAAATAAAAATGCTTGCCACTATATTCATTCGCCTCGTGCAAATGATTATAGCGCCTTTAGTGTTCACGACCTTAGTCGTAGGGATTGCTAAATTAGGCGACATCAAAGCTGTGGGTCGTATAGGCGGGAAGGCAATGGCATGGTTCTTTTCTGCTTCCTTAGTTTCTTTATTGATAGGGTTGTTCTGGGTCAATTTCCTAAAACCAGGGGTAGGTTTAAAACTAGGCAATGTAGATCTTACTACTGCCTCGGAAGTAACTGAAAAGACGGAAGGTTTCTCTGCGCAAAACTTCGTCGAGCACATTATTCCTAAAAGTATCGTGGAAGCTATGGCAGGTAATGAAATACTACAAATCGTAATTTTCTCGATCTTCTTTGGTTTAGCGGCTGCTGCGGTGGGAGTAAATGCCAAGCCCGTTATCAATGCCCTTGACAAAACCTCGCATATCATTCTTAAAATGGTTAACTATGTGATGAAGTTTGCACCCATAGGGGTATTCGGTGCCATTGCGGGTGTGTTTGCCATCAAAGATGTAAATGACTTACTGGTGACCTATGCTAAATTCTTTAGCTCGTTCTTAGTTGGAATCGCCTCCTTGTGGTTGTTTTTATTACTAGTAGGCTATCTTTTCTTGCGCAGTAGCATGACGGTATTGCTGAAACGTATCGTTAGTCCCCTAATTATTGCTTTCGGAACGACGAGTAGTGAAGCCGTTTTTCCAAAACTGACGGAAGAGTTAGAACGCTTTGGTGTTAAAGATAAAATTGTTTCTTTTATGTTACCGTTAGGTTATTCTTTCAATTTAGACGGAAGCATGATGTACATGACCTTTGCCAGTATATTCATTGCTCAAGTCTACAACGTACCCCTAACCACCGAAACCCAAATGGTTATGTTGCTAGTTTTGATGTTGACCAGTAAAGGTATTGCAGGAGTGCCAAGAGCTAGTTTAGTAGTAGTTGCCGCTACCTGTGGCATGTTTAAGATTCCAGTGGAAGGGATCGCTTTAATACTCCCTATTGATCATTTTTGCGATATGTTTAGAAGCGCTACCAATGTTTTAGGGAATGCGTTAGCTACCTCTGTGGTAGGTAAATATGAAAAAAGTTAGTTAAAAAATTATTATATTTAAATTACTTTATTAAATTTGTTCGATAAAAACTTTAATTAACGAATTTTATGAAAAAACTTTTACTTTCATGTTTATTGCTAGCCTCTGGTTATAGTGCTATGGCACAGGCCTCATGTGCTGCTGCAGCAAACATCACACTTGCTAGCACAACGATTACTACTGGTGCAATTAATGGAACTTATAGTAACCCTTGTTATGGTGGAACAAATAACAATACAGGTACAGTAGCACTTAAAGCTAAATGGTGGAAATATACACCTGCTGTTAATGGAGAGATCACAGTAAGTTCAGACATCGCTGCAAATGC
>JBJONL010000054.1:0-31142 GCA_046051865.1 Bacteroidota bacterium
AACACCACCATCAACTTGTGGCGGCTATGTAGATGTAACTTGGACGTATACTTCATCTAATGCCTGTGGTCCTATTACTTGTGGATACCAAACAAATTATGGTTCTACAACTTGTACAAAACGATTCACCGTAGCGGCTGCGCCAGCGGTAGCATTCAACTGTGGAAACAACGTAACGGTACCTTCATGTAGTTCGCAAGCACAAGTAAACGCTGCATGGGCATCGTTCTTAGCTTCAACTACCGTTAGTGGCGGATGTAATGGCGTGTTAACTAATAATGCACCAGCAACACCACCATCAGCATGCGGTGGTTATGTAGATGTAACTTGGACTTATACTTCAACTAATACATGTGGTCCAATTTCATGCGGTGGTCAAATGGCTTACGGTTCAACAAGATGTACTAAACGATTCACCGTAAATGCTGCTCCAGCAGTAACATTTAACTGTGGAAATAACGTAACGGTACCTTCATGTAGTACTCAGGCCCAAGTGAACACAGCATGGGCATCGTTCTTAGCTTCTACAACGGTAAGTGGCGGATGCAGTACTGGAGTGTTAACGAATAACGCACCAGCAACTCCACCATCAGCTTGTGGTGGTTATGTCGATGTTACTTGGACATATAGTTCAGCTAGTTCATGTGGTCCTATCACTTGTGGATACCAAACAAATTATGGTTCAACTACTTGTACTAAGCGATTTACTGTATTAGGCGGAGGCCAAGTAGATGTTGCGGGTCCTTGTAATGTAACATACACTTCTTGCAGTTTTACAAGTCAAACTGCGCTTAACTGTGCTTTTGCTAATTGGTTAGCGCAATTCCAAACATTAAGTGCTGGTTGTGGAGCAACTGTTACTTGTGGTACTTCTACTGGTGGCGCTGTTGCGGTTTTCAGTGGAAGCCCAAGAGTTGCACCAAGTTTACTTAATGGAGGTGTTGTTTGTGTGACTTATAGTATTGCAGGAAGCTGTAATCAAGATTCGGTTACTGCTACATTTAGAGTGAACAAAGTTACTAATTGCTTTGGTTGTACAACTAAGGCAACTGCGACTGAGACACCGAAAGCAATGGAAATTAAAGTATATCCAAATCCATTCACCGATTCGTTTAATTTGAAAGCAACAACTTCAAGTGATGCTAAAGTTGGCTTGTCAATCTTTGACATGGCTGGTAAATTACTTGAAAATAGAGAAGTAGTACCAACAGAACTTGATGAATTACAATTAGGCGATAAATATCCATCAGGAGTTTATAACGTAATAGTATCTCAAGGAACTGAGGTTAAATCACTTCGAGTAATCAAAAGATAAACGGCTTAAGTAATAAAAGAAAAGCCCTTCAACGGATGTTGAAGGGCTTTTTTAATTTATAGAAGAACCTACGATATGCTCAAATCGGTCTTTACTAACGAGCGTTAATCTCCGATGCAAAAGCGATAAGGGTTTATGACTTCAGGAAGTAGTGCTAGTTCTTATCACTGCTTTTAGCCAAGGAAACCAAGATTCCCATACATAAAGAAAGGAAAATAAAACTAAGGGAAATCCATTCTGGAAATTTAAACGTGGTATGGGTCAGCAGCATTTTTACTCCAACAAAACTTAAGATAGCGATTAAGCTGTATTCTAAATACTTGAACTTTTCTAACATGGTTGCTAAAAAGAAATACATCGACCGCAAGCCTAATATTGCAAAAATATTCGAACTGAATACTAAAAATGGATCGGCGGTAATGGCCAAGATCGCAGGGACACTATCTAAGGCAAATAACATATCCATTACTTCGATGACCAGTAAGGCAACGAAAAGGGGGGTGGCAACCTTCAAATGTTTTTTGGTAATGAAGAAATGCTCGCCTTCCATATGGCTAGTTACAGGAATAATTTTGCGTAAGTTTCGGTAAATAAAGGAATTCTTTGGATTGAATTCTTCCTCGTCTTCTTTTTTAAACAACATTTTAAAGGCAGTGAAGATTAAAAAGGCCCCGAATAAATAAGTCGTCCAACTGAATTTATTGATTAAGATGACACCAAAGAAAATCATCAATCCTCGAAATAGTATGGCGCCTAGTATGCCCCAAAACAAAACTCGGTGTTGGTATTTTTGCGGGATCTTGAAGGAAGCAAAAATTACAGCAATAATGAAAATGTTATCTACACTCAAGGAAAGTTCAATGAGATAACCGGTTATAAACTTCATGGTAGCCACTGCTGGCGGTATGCCGGTCGGATTAGCAATATAAGCTTTGGTGTAAAGCCAGTTGATGACAATTGAGAACAGAAAAGATAAAGTAACCCATATCGCTGTCCAAATCCCTGCCTCTTTGGGTTTGATGATATGGGCATTTTTATTGAATACGCCTAAATCTAATCCTAGGAATATTAAAATGGTAACTATAAAAAGAATCCAGACCGTCATATATCGTTGTTTTGATGGTTACAAATATAATGGTTTGTATCATTAACTACTTAAAACTTAATCGTTCTAAAAAAAAAACAAGGCATGGTTGATTCGTTTTTTGCTTTTTGTTTAATTTGCATTAAAAAAACAGGGGGTATGTTGTCGATATGTTGAAAATATTTGTATTTTTGCTTCAAATTAATAGGGTATAACTTTTAAAATTTAATTTTTATGTCAACTTTACGTTTTCAAGCATTAAAAGATGCATCAGGCAGAAAACCTGTAAAATTTGAAGAAGCTGATAAAAAATCAGTTCTTTTCGGTTCGAATGTGTTTAATGATAAAGCAATGAAGCAGTACTTAACTTCTGATGCTTACAAAGGAGTTAAAGATGCCGTGCAGCACGGAACTAAAATTGATAGAAAATTAGCCGAGTATATCGCGATGGGTATGAAAGAATGGGCACTTTCAAAAGGAGTGACTCATTATACGCACTGGTTTCAGCCCTTAACAGGCACTACCGCTGAGAAACACGATGCTTTTTTCGAAACCTCTTATGATGGTTCTGATCCGGTAGAAAAATTTGGAGGCGGTCAATTAGTGCAACAAGAACCGGATGCATCCTCTTTTCCTAATGGCGGAATCAGAAATACTTTTGAAGCTCGAGGATATACGGCTTGGGATCCAACATCACCTGCTTTTATTTTTGGAACAACTTTATGTATACCAACGGTCTTCATTTCGTATACAGGGGAAGCTTTAGATTATAAAACCCCTTTATTACGTGCTTTAAATGCCGTAGACGAGGCCGCTACAGATGTATGTAAGTATTTTGATAAAAATGTCAAAAAAGTTACCGCTACCTTAGGATGGGAACAAGAGTATTTCTTAGTCGACGCTTCGCTTGCCAATTCTCGCCCCGATTTAGTAATGACGGGAAGAACGTTACTAGGACACACTTCGGCCAAAGGACAACAATTAGACGATCACTATTTTGGTTCGATTCCTTCTCGTGCTTTAAATTACATGAGAGAATTAGAAGAAGAGTGTATGTTATTGGGTATTCCTGTTAAAACACGTCATAACGAGGTGGCACCAAACCAATTCGAATTAGCGCCAATATTTGAAGAAACAAATCTTGCCGTAGATCATAATTCCCTATTAATGGATGTAATGTCTAAAGTAGGAGAACGTCATGATTTCAAAGTGTTATTCCACGAAAAACCTTTTAAAGGGGTAAACGGTTCCGGAAAACACAACAACTGGTCCATGGCTACTGATACAGGAGTAAATCTATTGTCTCCTGGTAAAACACCGATGAGCAACTTACAATTCTTATCGTTTTTCATCAATACCATCAAAGCGGTTAACGAATACGAAGAATTATTAAGAGCTTCAATTGCTACCGCAAGTAATGACCACCGTTTAGGAGCCAACGAAGCACCGCCAGCGATCATCTCTGTGTTCATTGGAGCACAATTAACAAAAGTTTTAGCCGAGTTAGAAGGTGTTTCTAATGGTAAATTATCTCCAGAAGAGAAAACCGATTTAAAATTAAATGTGGTTGGTAAAATTCCGGATGTAATGTTGGATAACACCGATAGAAATAGAACCTCTCCTTTTGCGTTCACCGGTAATAAATTTGAATTCCGTGCCGTTGGGTCTTCGGCCAACTGTGCTAATGCAATGACTACCTTAAATTCAATTGTAGCCAAACAATTAAAGGAGTTCAAAAAAGAAGTTGATACACTAATTGAGAAAAAAGATCTTAAGAAAGACGAAGCGATCTTCAATGTGCTAAGAGAATATATCAAGCAAACCAAAAACATTCTTTTTGAAGGTGATGGGTATAGCGATGCTTGGGAAAAAGAAGCTAAAAAACGTGGATTGAGTAATCATAAAACAACTCCTGCTGCCTTGAAAGCCAAAGTTTCTAAAAAAGCATTAGACTTATTCCACGACTTAAGCGTAATGAATCATATTGAAGTAGAAGCGCGTTACGAAATCGAATTGGAAGAATACACTAAGAAAATCCAAATCGAAGGAAGGGTACTAGGCGATATAGCCCGTAACCACGTAATTCCTACTGCGATTCGTTATCAAAATACATTAATTGAAAATGTACGCGGTTTAAAAGAAATATTCGGTAAAGACTTTGAGAAAATTGCTAAAGAACAAATCTCTTTAATCAAAGAAATTTCAGAACACATCGAAGGAATCAACTCGAATGTAGATGCCATGACCGAAGCCCGTAAAAAAGCAAATGCTCTTACCGATGCTCAAAAAATGGCGGAGTCTTACTGCGATAAAGTAAAACCTTATTTCGAAGTGATTCGCGAACATTGCGACAAACTTGAATTGTTAGTTGATGATGAAGTTTGGACACTGACAAAATACAGAGAATTGTTATTTACGAGATAATAATAAGCTAAAAAAAAGCCCGCTCATTGAGCGGGCTTTTTAAGTTATTAGTTATTAGTTATTAGAACCTAGAACCGTTCCACTCAATGAAGTGGTGTACCACCCCGTTCCGTTAAAACCTCTTGCTTCGGTCGACGTATAAATAACCAAATTATTTCCAACAGCAACTGTTCCCAATACGGGGCCGCTAAGTGAAGTCGTATACCAGCTGGTACCATTATAAGCTCGAGCTTCACTATCGGTGTATACGGCTATACTAGTATTTCCCGCTACGGTACCTTTTACCGTGCCCGTTAATGAGGTGGTTGACCAACTGTTAGTTCCAAAACCTCTGGCTTCGGAATCGGTATAAATAACAACTGAAGTGTTGCAAGAAGCAGAACCCTTAAAGGTGCCGTTTAATGACGTAGTATACCAACTAGTGCCGTTAAAAGCACGGGCCTCTGTCGTCGTATAAACAACCGTAGCTGTGTTTCCCGTAATGATGCCTAAAACGGTACCGCTGAGCGAAGTGGTAAACCAACCCGGATTTCCAAATCCTCGTGCTTCCGTATCGGTATATACCACGTTGTATCCCGTACCTGAAGTGTTATTGTTGGTATAATTAGTGTTGCTTTTTACCAAGTTCCCCGCGGCCATAGCGTAAGGTACTGATAACAATTGGGTTGTACCTACATTTACATAAGAAGTACCTCCCGTAATATCCATTTCTACTTTTAAGAATTTAGCATTCGTACCCCAGTTAATAGTGCTAAATGCTCCTGAAACTAATGTTCCTTGACCAATAATCAAATTAAATAGCCCTTGCGCATTGGTTGTTTTTATATGGGTTTCTGAAAATAAAACAGGACCTGTAGCCGTATTATCCAAAACAGAAAGTCGCACTCTTACATTCGAACTCACCACAGGAGTTCCAGAACTAGTAAGAGCAATCGCTTGATATGAGATGCCTTGTGGAACTTGTGCAAAGGTGACTAAAGTGATAAATAGAGCTGAAATAAGGAATAGTTTCTTCATGTTAGTGTTTGATTATTTTAAAGGAATGAATGTTTTTGTTATGGAATTGAATTAAATAGGTCCCGGTAGAAAGGCTCGATAAGTCTAATGAGTTATCAGCCGTAATTTGTATGTCACTGATTAATTGTCCCGCTATATTGAAAATGGAAACCTTCTCCTCTAGTAAACGAAGATCGGTTTGAAAATAAACCGTGGCGGTCGTTGGATTAGGAAATACTGTAATTTTTTCACTTAATTCCAACTGTGGCACCTCCAATGGTTGCTGCGTTTGTGCCAAAATACCAATAATTCCCGTGCTAGATTGAACTTGATTTTCTGGTACAACCACAATTTCTCCAACAGAAACACTGGAACTTGAAGCAATAATACTTCCGGAATTTACGGATTGGATGACCGATTGTGAAGTCGCTGATAGCGATAGGGTTAAAAAGGGAATAAGTAGTATTCTTTTCATTTGAAATGATGATTTAGAGGGCAAATATATTGAATTATATAATCCAACTTGATTTTTCTCATGCCATGAAATACTATTTTTACTTACCTTTCGTTTCTATTAAAAAGCCTACATGAAATTAATTCTAACGCTTGTATTGCTGCTAGTTGCGCCTGTTTTTTACGCTCAGGAACAGTTTTCGTTGTTTTTTGACAGCAATAGATTCCAATTAAATGCTAAAGAGACCTCCAAATTAAGTGATTGGATAACGCAAAATATAAATAACAAGATTGTTGCTATTCACGGATTTACCGATGAAGACGGCTCTAATGGTTTTAATGATACCTTGGCCCAACAAAGAGTAGCCACCATTTACAATGCCATTAAAAACCAAATCAAAATCAGAGACGATTTTAAGACCCGTAGCTTCGGTGAAAGCTTCAATCAATCCAAAAACAAAGCCGATAACCGTAAAGTAATAGTATATTACCTGCTCGAGAAAGACATTCCGCGAGAAGAAGAAATCCTGGGAATCAAGAGCCCCGAACCCATCGAAGAATTACCTAGAGCCAAAATCGAATTCCCAGATAAAATGGTATTTGAAAACCCCGATGGTTCCCAAAAGGAATACAAACTCGATAAGGCTTTTATGAAAAAAGTAAACGAAGCCAAAAAAGGGGAGAAACTCAAAGTAGACAACCTCAATTTTGTCATCAATACGTTTATTGTAGTACCCGAAGCTAAAGGAAAAATGTACGAGCTGCTGGTGGTGCTGCAAAACAACCCTACACTAAAAATTGAAATCCAAGGGCACTTATGTTGTATGCCTAACGACCGTTTGGATTTATCCACTCAAAGAGCGAAAGCAATTTACAACTTCCTAGTAGCAAACGGAATTTATCCCGGACGATTATCGTACAAAGGTTTTGGTAGTACCCAGCCCATTTTTCCCTTACCTGAAAAAGATGAATCGGAGCGCGCCGCCAATAGAAGAGTAGAAATTTTAATTCTAGAGAACTAATGAAGAAGCTACTGCTAACATTCTTGCTGTTAGGATCTCTAATGACCTTTGGCCAACAAAAAGTTCAAGTGTTCTTTGATTTTAATAAAGATACGCCAACAGATAGTGCAACAGCAGCAATAGAAGCTTGGCTACAGCAAAATAAAAACATTGAAATTGTAAAGTTAATTGGCTATTGCGATAGCGTAGATAAACGTGATTACAACAAAGACTTAGCCATGCGCCGTATTAATACCATGTTAACAATGCTTAAAAATAATAGCATTAAAATAAATGATGGGGTTCAATTACAAGCTTTAGGCAAGGATTTCAAGTTGTCTAAAAATCAAAAAGATAATCGAAAAGTAGAAATTTATTATACACCTATTGCTATCCAAATCCCTACAGAATCTAAGGACCTTGAAGTAAGCGAAGAAGGGAAAGATACTTACTACACCCTTTCTGGTTTGGTTGCCGAAGAAAAGTCAGCCCTAGAAAAGAAGTTCATCAAAGCCAAAATAGGAGATTTAATCCGCATCAATAATATCAATTTCTATTTCAATTCCGAGAAATTGATGGAACAGTCCATGCCACTACTGGAAGAATTATTGCAGATCATGTTGAACAATCCGAAATTACGTATCGAGATTCACGGCCATATATGCTGCAATCCAAACCCCATGGACACCAAATTATCCTATAGGAGAGCCTTAATCATTTATAAGTACCTAGCAACGCACGGCATAGAGAACAACCGTTTAGCCTATAAAGGTATTGGTAGCAATCAGCCTATTTATCCACTGCCAGAGCGAACAGAAGCGCAACGGGCGGCCAACCGCAGAGTCGAAATTTTAATAGTAGATAAATAATGAAATACAAAATACGGATCCTCCTCTTTTTTGTTTCCTTCACTTGTATGGGGCAGCAAGAATTTGTGCTGTATTTTGATTTCAATAAAGATACACCTAACGAGCAGTCACTTGGTAGGTATAACCAATGGATAACACAGCACAAAGAGATTGAAATAATGAAACTTCAAGGCTATTGCGACAGTATCGATACGAAAGAATACAATAATAAGCTTGCTAGTCGTCGTATTGCTAGTGTAAAAAACCTACTAGTAAACAGTAGTGTCATCGTAAAAGATGCGGTTGTGCTCGAAGCTTTTGGGAAAGAATTCAAACAGTCTAAAATCCAAGCCGAAAATCGTAAAGTCACGCTTTTTTATAGGGACATTGTAAAGCCAATTCGTTCGGAACTTTCGCAGAAAATAGCCAGCGCGAAAGTAGGGGAGACGGTCAAACTACCCAATATCTATTTTTTCAATAACTCCGCTCGCATCTTGCCAAAATCCGAAGCTAGTCTCCTGGAATTACTCTGTGTAATGGAGGAAAATCCAACCCTTAAAGTCGAAATACAAGGTCATATTTGTTGCCAACTCGTCTACGATGTCAACGATGTTTCGCTCTCACGAGCAAGAGCTATCTATTTGTACCTTATTAGTAATAAAATTGATAAACAAAGAATGACCTTCAAAGGCTATGGAACCTCAAAACCTGTGCATCCCATACCCGAAAAGTCTGCTCAAGAAGAAGA
Organism: Bacteroidota bacterium; assembly: GCA_046051865.1. Lineage (GTDB taxonomy): Bacteria > Bacteroidota > Bacteroidia > Flavobacteriales > Flavobacteriaceae > Flavobacterium. The sequence goes on from JBJONL010000054.1 coordinate 8,870, forward strand.
AGATAACCGACGGGTGGCCGTAATGATCCTAGCAAAGTAGGGCTAATTTAGGGGTTCGATTTTAAAACGTCCATCAGGCTAGACAAAATTGTACCACGAAGCGTTCCTTAATCCCAAATCATATCTTATCTTTGCGCAACACAACTAACTAGCATCCATGAGCTCTGATAACAGTCAACGCTATAACCTTCGGGGCGTTTCAGCGTCTAAAGAAGACGTCCATAACGCCATTAAAAATATAGACAAAGGCTTATTTCCCCAAGCATTTTGTAAAATCGTACCCGATTATCTAACAAATGATTCTGATTATTGCCTAATCATGCACGCGGATGGTGCAGGTACTAAATCGTCCTTAGCTTACTTGTATTGGAAAGAAACAGGCGACTTGTCTGTGTGGAAAGGAATTGCTCAAGATGCTTTAATAATGAACATCGATGACCTATTGTGTGTAGGTGCTACGGATAATATTTTATTGTCTTCGACTATTGGTAGAAATAAAAACCTAATACCGGCCGAAGTGATCTCTGCTATCATCAACGGTACCGAAGAATTGATAGCCGAATTAAAATCCTATGGGGTAACCATCCATTCTACGGGTGGAGAAACTGCCGATGTTGGAGATTTAGTGCGTACCATTATAGTAGATTCTACGGTAACTGCTCGCATGAAACGCGATAAGGTTATTGATAATGCTAACATCCAAGTTGGTGACGTCATTGTAGGGTTTGCCTCTTTTGGCCAAGCCAACTACGAAACTAAGTACAATGGTGGAATGGGGAGTAACGGACTAACGTCCGCACGTCACGATGTGTTTGCACATTATTTAGCTGATAAGTACCCGGAGAGTTTTGATGCCTCGGTTCCGAAAGACCTCGTGTACTCTGGCACTACAAAACTAACCGATACAGTTCAAGGAGCTCCTATAGACGCGGGGAATTTAGTATTATCACCCACCCGTACCTATGCTCCAATTATAAAAGCAATACTCGATAAATATACTCCTCAAGAGATTCACGGGATGGTGCACTGCTCGGGTGGTGCTCAAACTAAGGTTTTGCATTTTGTGGACAGTGTTCATGTTATAAAAGATAATTTGTTTCCAATTCCACCATTGTTCAAACTCATTCAAGAGCAATCCAAAACAGATTGGAAGGAAATGTATCAAGTCTTCAATTGTGGCCATCGCATGGAACTTTATGTGCCGCAGGAATTAGCACAAGATATTATCGCAATCTCGACCTCGTTTGGAGTGGAAGCCCAGATTGTCGGTAGGGTGGAAGCCTCTCAAACTAAGAAATTAACGATTCAAAGTGCGTTCGGAATTTTTGAATATTAAAGAAGAATAGCATGAAAGTAAATCCTAAAAATGGTCTTGACGCACTCTTATTCGGCATGAAACAATCGCACGTGGAGTCGTTTTATGGACAGCCTAATAAGCAGTTTAAAGACGAGGATGGTAATGTGATTTATGTCTACAATAAGGAAAAACTCCGACTCACCTTCTATGAAGATGAAAACTTCCGTTTGGGGTATATCATTACGGCAAATCCAGCAGCCTTGCTGTTAAATAATAGTGTAATAGGGAGGGATTTAGAAGAAGTTAAAAAGGAATTGCCATTCAACTCCTGGGAGCAGGAAGATTTTGATTCAACCGAAAACCATTTCAACGAAAGCAACTGGCTTATACTGCAAGCAGAATATGGCGTAATCATACGTCTAGAACTAGGAGCTATCATCAAAGACAACGATGAGTTCGATTGGAAATTTAAAGCTTAAACAATCTCGGCACTCAAGCCGGCTTCCAATAATTGCGTGCACTGTGGTTTTAAAGCATCATACGGACCCGTTTTAACCGTGCATTTTCCTTTATAGTGTACTAAAATGGCGCATTGTTCTGCTTGCTCTGAAGTATGCTCGCATACACGAATCAACGTGTCAATCACATGGTCAAAGGTATTTACATCGTCATTATATAAAACAATTTCATTGTTTAAGCCCACTTGCTCCTCAACTAATACATCTTCCTGTACTTTTTCAATAGTGCTCATTTTCATTTCTAATAAAGTAATTTAAATTTACAGCCTAATTTACATATTTCAAAGAAACCCAATTGTTTCGCTCAAATTTTTTACTGTAGGTCAGCCCTTTTTCCACACAAGAGGCATCAATTGAAGGGATGTCTTCTGTGTAAAAGCCACTCAACAACAAAATTCCATCTTTGTTCAAACATGCCACATAATCGTGCATGTCGTTCAACAAGATATTTCGGTTAATGTTGGCAATGATCAAATCATAGGTTTTTCCTTTTAATAAAGCAGCATCGCCTTCATAAACGGTAATTGCACTACAGTTATTTCGCTCCGCATTTTCAATTGAATTTAAGTAACACCAATTATCAATATCAATAGCATCTATAGGTTGGGCCCCTTTCATTTCTGCCAAGATAGCCAGTATCGCGGTCCCACAACCCATGTCAAGAGTCTTCATGTTGGTCACATCAATTTCCAAAAGGTGCTGTATCATCATGTGCGTTGTTTCATGGTGCCCTGTACCAAAACTCATTTTAGGTTCAATTACAATATCGAATGCAGCATCGGTCTTAGGATGAAATGGTGCACGTACGTGGCATTTACCATCTACATCAATAGGGTCAAAGTTTTTCTCCCATTCTTCATTCCAATTCACTTGGTCTATTTCTTCCACCGAGTAGGATATAACAAATTCAGGCGAATTTAATAAGTATAAATCGTCTAAGATGTCTGCCGTACAAAGTTCTTTTTGAATGTAAGCTACAAATCCAGTATCGGTTTCAATAAAACTTTCAAAGGGTTTTTCTCCAAGTTCCGCAATCAAAATTTCTGAACCAAGGTCTTTGGGGACTACGGTGAAAGTATAGCCTAAATAAAGTGTTGACATGTTGTAGTTTTTGGCAAAGGTAACAATAGGAAGCCTTACAACGAAGCCATTTGGAGAAAAGTTTTAATCCGTTGCCGCCATGGCTTTCAATCCAGCATTAGGCTTCTCATCGGTCTTAACATTAAAAATCATTAGTTTGTTATAACGTTTATCAGTAGCTTCATAAAAGTACGTAATCGTATTGTCCATCGGATTGTATGTTACTTTAGCTTTCATGAATTTTGATTTAATTGACCAACTTCCTTCATTTTCACTGTCTTGTTTGTATTGGTAAATCGAACCGTGATGAAGGCGCACCTCACCATTATCAACCATGCTAATTACAATGTAACCATTGGTTTTTGATCCTAGTTCACGGATGTCAATAACAGAGTTCTCGTACTCTGTTTCTATAAGTTCATATTTATCATATTCTGTATTCCAACTGTAATATTTGCGACTATCCGATTGGAAGCGCTTTTGTGTATCAATCTGCGCTTGCATGTTCCAGGCAAAAAAGAATACAAATAGTAATAGGATTGGAGCTTTCATTTGTTCTTGACATTAATTTATATCGTAAAAGTATGGGTGTAAACGATAAAAAACAAATAAAATCGATGAAATACACTATTTAAAATGTTAAATAAAAAAAACCTTTCAAATAATGAAAGGTTTTTTGACTACTAATTATTTTTTTTTCTAAATAGCATTGACAATAGCAGCAAAATCACTTGCTTTCAAGGCTGCTCCTCCAATGAGTCCGCCATCAACATCCCTTTTTGAAAATATTTCCTTTGCATTTTCCGGTTTAACACTACCTCCATATAGTATTGATACTTTTTCAGCTATAGCACTTCCGTACTGTTTACGGATAGTCTCTCTTATGAATTCGTGCATTTCTTGCGCTTGCTCTGGGGAAGCTGTTTCTCCAGTACCTATAGCCCATACTGGCTCATAGGCCAATATTATTTGTTCCCAATCTTTATTTTCTAGATGGAATAGGCCATCACGTAATTGGTTTTCTACCACATTAAAATGTTGATTGTTTTGTCGGTCTTTTAATTCTTCACCAAAACAAAATATGGCAGTCAGCTCGTGTTTTAAAGCCGTAGTAACTTTCTCCGCAAGCAAGGCATCTGTTTCATGAAAGTAGGCTCGGCGCTCTGAATGTCCTAATAATACTAAATTAACACCGATGCTTTTCAACATATCCGCCGAAATTTCACCCGTGTAAGCACCACTCTCATTTTGATGCATGTTCTGCGCGGCTACTGCTATCGATGTAAATTCTAAATGATCCACTGCCGATGCTAAGTTTACAAAAGTAGGAGCTACAATAATTTGAACATCACTATCACTGGGTAATTTGTCTATTAATTCATTTAATAAATCCTCTGTCTCTTCGGCATTTTTATGCATCTTCCAATTACCGGCTACTATTTTTTGTCTCATTATATTATTGTATTGTTTTTAAAGTCTCATACATAGTGTCAAAATCTGTTTCGATGGCTCTGTAGGTGCTAATTGAGCCGCGGCTGTCTATGATTATATACCTTGGAATCCAATCCAAATCGATTGCCTTACCAAATTGCCCTTTCATTCCATCAGTTGCCCAATAATGATCACCTATTAATTCATGTTTTTTAATACCCTCAAGCCATTTATCATAGGCCTTGTCCATAGAAATAAAAACATAATCAACATGACCAAAGTCTTTCTGCATGTTTTTAACTTTCGGCATTGCCTTTACACAATCGCCACACCAAGAAGCCCATACCTCAATAATCGTTACTTTTCCTTTGTGCTTCTTTAAAATTTCCTCAAAAGTTATTTTGTGATTCTCCTGGTCCATTAACGTTTGTTCCAAGGCTACTTTTGAGAAATGCTCTCTTTGGCCAATTGTGAAGGCACAAAAAGCGGCTATAGCTATTACAAGTAAACTAGCTTTTCCAATATTACTTTTTAGTAGTATCTCCGGTAGATTCATTTCCTTTATTTTTTAAAAAATAGATTTTATGGTTTTTTCTTTTGCGTTCTCTTCTGTTTTTTTTCTTGGTTTCATCATACTTGTATTTGATTAATAAAAGCACTCCTAAAATGGATCCGAACACAAAAACATTACCAACTAAGATATAAATAGTATTCCCCATAGGAGGGTCTTCCAACGTTGAAATTTTATTTAGTATAAAATGACCAATAAAATAGATAACGACACATAGCGCGATACCATAAAGTACACGCTCATTAAGTTTTCTAGACAATATAAATTTAAACATAGAACTTTATTTAGCTTGCGGTAATAAAACCTATTTTTTCAATTCTGAAAAAGGTTTGTTGATCAATTTCTGATAATCAACAGGGTCAAATTTAGCATCTGTAATCCCAAAATAATATTTGTACTCATTTCCATTCCACAGGTATTTAACACCTGGCGTGTCTTTTCCTGAGCCTAGTACTTTCCAGAACGGAATAACCTCAATAATCTTATAAGGATATTCCGCACCTGCAAATTTAAAAAATTCAGGTATTAAATCAGCCTCTTCGTTCATAAAGATGATCGATAGTTCTGGAAAATTCTTATTGGTTTTTCGCAATTCAGTTAACTCCTTTGCGGCTTCTCTGCAATGGTCGCATCCTGGCACAAAAAAACATAAGGTTTTACGCCCTTTGTCGATGTTGGGGAAATATTGGGTATAACCCGATTTGTGTTTAGCAGGTTCCGAAACATTCGCAGGCTCTATTTTAGTGGGGTTAGTTGCACTAGCAGTATCTTTTTTGGTTACTGCAAGTGTTGCTGTGGTATCTATTGCCACAGTGGGCAATGTGTCATTTGAAATTTCTGTTGGTTCAGATACACTAAAGTTACTAGCTGGAGGTTGTATGGGAGCCAGCATGAAGATGCTTAAGATTGAAGCGAAAAGTCCCGTAGTCAATACCCAAAAATTACCGTGATTACTTTCAATAGGTACTAATGCGTATAAGTAAACGAGCATTCCCACAGCCACTATGTTTTTTAAGATAGCCTGTATCGGTGTCATCGGAATAAGTTCACCAAAACAGCCGCAGTTCCCCGTAGAACCCCCACTCAAAAAGGTAACATAACTAAGGTGTCCTATAAAGACCAATAGTAGTAATGTTGTTACCGGTATAATGAACCTACGTAAATAGTTTTTTTGCAATAAAAGCAGACCTAAGGCCAACTCGATTCCAATAAGTACTCGTGAAAAATAGGGGGCAAATCCTTCCGAAAACCCCATCGGATAAAGTTGCTTTACTTCAAACGTAGATATGGCGAAATAGGGGGAATCTAATAACTGCCCCTTAGATAATTTAGCCATAGCCGATACTATAAAAAGTAACGAAACGATAATTCTTAACGACCAAGCAATGTTTTTTCTAGATGTGCTCATGGTTAAAATATTTTAATTAAACACCGTGTTTTAATAGTATCAGAGCAAAAACCGCGTAATTAATCATGTCTTGGTAATTAGCATCAATCCCTTCTGAAACCAATGTCTTTCCTTGATTGTCCTCGATCTGTTTTACTCGTAATAACTTTTGTAATATCAAATCGGTAAGTGAACTAACACGCATCTCACGCCATGCTTCCCCGTAATCATGGTTTTTGGCCTCCATTAAAGACTTGGTTAAAGCGATTTTAGTATCATACAAGGCTACTGCTGTTGTTAAATCCAAGTCAGGCTGCTCTACGACACCCAATTCCAATTGAATCAAAGCCATCAAAGAATAATTAATAATCCCAATGAATTCTCCTGTTTCATCTTCATCTATTTTCCGGACCTCGTTTTGCTGCAAACTTCGAATTCGCTGTGCTTTTATAAATATTTGGTCCGTTAAAGAAGGTAATCTTAAGATCCTCCAAGCACTCCCATAATCTTTCATTTTGTTAAAGTAAAGTTGTCGACAAATTGCGATAACCTTATCATATTCTTGAGAGGTATTACTCATTTCAGTGTATCTTTGTATCAAATTTTTTCAAAAGTAAAGAATAAAGATTGAAGTTCAAAGGACAAAACCTTATAACTAACTTAATTTATAAATGACTCTTAACTGCCTCGGAACACTTGTCGATTTGTCTACTCCCAAAGTCATGGGTATACTTAATCTTACGCCTAATTCATTCTATGACGGGGGAAAGTATCTCAACGAGGATAGTATATTGAAGCAAGTTGAAAAAATGGTTCACGAAGGTGCTGATTTTATCGATCTGGGCGCTTATTCCAGCAAACCAAGCGCCGAAGAAGTTTCAGAAGACGAAGAGCTTAAACGCCTAATACCCGTTCTTGAAAAGGTCTTGGGGAATTTTCCTAGTTTAAAAATATCCGTGGATACCTTTAGAGCTAAGGTGGCCAAAGAAGGGGTACAAACCGGTGCCTGCATAATAAACGATATTGCGGCGGGCAGCTTAGATCCTAACATGTTAGCTACTATCGCCGAACTGCAAGTGCCCTACATCATGATGCACATGAAAGGAAGTCCGAAAACCATGCAGAGCATGGCGCAGTATGAGAACATCATGATTGACTTGAACTTCTATTTTTCAGAAAAAGTGGCCTTGGCCAGAAGTTTGGGAATTAACGACCTAATCATTGACCCAGGATTCGGATTCGCCAAAACAACGGAACAAAACTTCGAAGTGCTAAATCACCTCGAGTTGCTTCAATTCCATGAATTACCGCTTTTGGTTGGTCTTTCAAGAAAATCAATGATCTATAAAACTTTAAATACTACAGCCGAATTCGCCCTGAACGGGACGACTGTGCTCAATACCATTGCCCTGCAAAAGGGGGCTAATATTCTCAGAGTTCACGATGTGAAAGAAGCCGTAGAAACGATAAAAATACTAACGCAATTATGAAAAGAATTCTTGTTTTAACTTGTATGGGATTTTTATGGTCCTGCCAAAATAAGGAAATCCTTTTACCTAAAGCCAACGAAACAATAGTGGCCGATGTGCAAGACCATTCGCCTATTTATTTGTTTTTTAAAACTAACGAAGAAGACACTCTAGTTGATGTGAATAGAAAAAATTCGATCAGTTCAACCAATTGGCTGTTCAATATAGATAAACGGTTGCCGCTGCGTAAAGTGATTCTAGAGGTAAAGAAATTACAAGTAAAGAAAGCTAGCAGCATGCATAAAAGTGAAGATGCTGAAAATTATTTTACGTACACCAACAGCGAAACAAAATCAATGGCCTTTTTGCCGTTTACTACAACTAAGTATAAAGTTGAGGTGCCCGACCTAAATGTATTCCAAATCTACTTCGATAGAAATGACCTAACCCGTATTGGTGATGAGGCGTTTTCTAAAAATGATTTGCAGAAATTCATTGACGAACTATCAATGGGTCAACAAAAAAGAATAGTATTCACTTTCGACAAAAAAATGTCCTTCGAGCAATACATTCAAGATAAAATATTCATCAGAAACTTAAATATACCATCCCTTCCCCATAAATCAAAAACGACCGAATACATCTATTAATATTCTATTGGTGGTGATAAGGTTCATTCTTTAGGATGGTAAATCCTCGGTACAATTGTTCTATAAAAAACAAACGCACCATTTGATGAGAAAAGGTCATTAGTGAGAGCGAAACTTTCCCTTGTGCCTTCTTGTAAACCTCATCACTAAATCCGTAGGGTCCCCCTATAACAAAAACTAGGGTCTTGGTACCCGAGTTCATTTTCTTCTGCAGGTAATCTGAAAAGCCTAAACTAGAAAAGGTAGTGCCGTTTTCATCTAACAAAATTAATTGATCAGTAGGAGATAGTTTAGCCAATAGCAATTCACCCTCTTTCTCTTTTTGCTGAGCCTCTGAGAAGTTTTTAACATTTTTAATATCGGGTATGATGTCCAATTCAAACTTGATATAAAAAGACAACCGCTTAGTGTAATCATCCACTAAAGTTTGGAGTGCTTTGTTGTCAGTTTTTCCTATTGCGAGTAGTTTAATGTTCATAAGGCAACTTATTTATTCCAAATCTTCCAGGCTTTGTCAGCTTGAAAAACCAACATGTCATAACCGTTTTTAATCACTGCTCCTCGCGCTTTTGCCTTCTTTAAAAACTCGGTTTCTTCCGGATTGTATATCAAATCGTAAGCCAAATGTTTTTCCGTAAAGTATGTATAGGGTAGTGGTGGGTAAGCTTCAGTATTTGGACTAGTGCCCACTGGAGTACAATTGATTATAATATGATATTGGTCAAAAGTAGTTCCGTTGATTCGGTCATAATTAATCATGCCTTCGTTTGTTTCTCGCGAGACATAAGTGTACAAAATCCCCAAGCGGTCCAGGGCAAAAGCAACCGCTTTAGCTGCTCCTCCTGTACCTAAGATCAATGCTTTTTTATGGTGGTTTTGGACTAAAGGTTTCAATGTTTTCATGAAACCATAATAATCAGAATTGTACCCTTTAAGTTTGCCTCTAGCTGTAAAACGGATTACATTAACAGCTCCTATTTGAGCCGCGCTTTTCGATAGTTTTTCCAAATACGGCATAACTGCTTCTTTATAAGGTATGGTTACATTCAACCCCTTCAAATCAGGATACCGTGTAATTAATTCGGGAAACAATTCAATAGAATCAATTTCAAAGTTCTCGTAGCTACAGTCAACAAAATTGCCTAGTACGAACTGCCTAGTGAAGTATTTTTGTGAAAAGGAGTAAGCAAGATGCTTTCCCAATAAACCAAACCGTCTTTTCGACATTATTCTGGTTTTTGTTTTAAAATGTAAGCTTGTACGGTAGGTCGCTCCCATACTGTTGGAAATAATTCACACAACAAGGTATGGTGCTTGTAATTCAAACGCAGCCCATTACTCAAATGAAAATTGCCTTTTTCACTTTCATTCAATTGAAAATGCAATCCAGCCAAACGGTATTCCACTTCAAATTCTTCAGGGAAATACTCGGCCGATTGCAATAAAGTCAAAATGGCATTGTTATATTCTCCCATCTGCAACATCATGTCAACCCAAAATAACCAGGTGTCCAATTGATAATCGCCATGTTCAACTGCTTTACGGTACCCAAACTCGGCTTCTTCAAAATTATCCATCGCCTTGTTAATCGTAGCAAATCGTTTCCAATATAAACGATTTTGATCGTCAATCCCCAAAGCTTTATTCACGTAATATAATGCTTTTTGGAAGTTTTTTTGACGAACGTAGAAATCAGTGATGGCAATCCATCCTTTATCTAATAAGGGGTCTTCATGCACCGTTTTATTGAAAAACTTTAGGGCTTCTACTTTGTTGCCCAATTTTTCATGACATTTTCCAATTCGCAGCAATGCATAAGAGGTAGGGTCTCCTAGTTCAATAGTAGTACTGTAACTTTCGATTGCATCTTGATGACGTTTCAAACGCTCCAAGGCTTTTCCTTTTTCCATAAAAGCACCGATGAATTCGTCGTCTATATAGGTGGCGAATTCAAAAGCTCGGACCGCATTCTCATAATCCTTCAATCCGTAGTATAAGCGACCCGATTGATGCCAAGCAATCTCACTGTAAGGATTACGATCAATATAGGTTTTCAAGTACGCAATGGCATCTATATTTTGGTCTAAGAACTCGTAACAATAAACTACATTGTACAACGCCGATTGGTCTTCAATATCTTCTTCTAAACACTTTATGAAATTTTCCTTAGCCAATTCTAAATTGTCCATGAATAAGTACTCCATTCCCAGTAAATTATAGACATCTGCCTGGTCTTCTGTGTATTTCAAGGCTGTTTTTAAGTACTCAACCGCCTTGTCGTGTTGATCTCTCTTAGAATAAATATTAGCCTTCTGTATAAAAATTTCCTCGTTAGTAGGTTCAATCGCATACAACTCATTCAACAATTTTTCCGCCTGATCTAATTTGTCATCATACACCAACATCTCTACTTGAACCAGTTTTAATCCAGTAGATCTTGGGTGCTGTTCTAATCCTAACTTTAAGGCTTTTTTTGCCAAAGTAGCTTTTCCCATATCAAGGTAATGCAAAATGATTTCCTCGAATTCCTCGGAATCAAAAAAGAATACTTTGTTGGTTTTCAACATTGATTCAAATTTCGATAAGGACAAGTTATAATCTTCTTCGTCGTGATCTAGGTGCATAATAATAGGGGTTAGAATTATCCTTAATAAAATTAGGGAAACACACTGCTTTATATGAATAAAGTAATTATTGTTGTAAACAATTTAATTAACAATCGTTAAGGGATGGATTAGGGTAATGCACTATTATACAACAAGTAACTGAGTTAATTCCCTAAATTTTCTGCCAAGATTTCATTCATAGCTTCAAGTAGGATGGAACATCCCTTCCTAATTTCGTCTTCGGTGATCGTTAAAGGAGGTGTTATCCTAATCGCACAACCCTCAAATAATAACCAAAATAAAATCAATCCTTTATTTTGACAGCGCAAAATAACTTGATTCGTAATTTCAGGATCTTGGGTCATAGCAGCTAACATCAAACCTCTCCCTCGTATTTCTGTTATCAAAGGGTGTACCAAAAGGTTTCGAACTAGCTTTTCTTTCACTAAAGATTGCGAAGCGTAGTCTTTTTCAAGTACTTCTTGTAAAGTGGCCAAACAAGCTGCCGCAATGACAGGATGTCCTCCAAAAGTAGTAATATGTCCTAGTTTCGGGTTGTGACTCAACAAGTCCATATACTTTTCATTAGCGATGAATCCGCCTACAGGCATCCCGCCAGCCATTCCTTTGCCGATAATAACCACGTCGGGAATTACGTTATAGTTTTCATACCCAAATAATTTTCCAGAACGGCCAAATCCTGGCTGTATCTCATCCACAATCAGTAAAGCACCTACTTCCTCACACCTCTTTTTCACCTTCGCCAAAAAATCATTCGTAGGCTCTATAAAGCCTGCGCCTCCTTGAATGCTCTCCACAATAATGCCAGCAGTACGGGTAGTAATTTTTTGAATATCGTCCTCATTATTAAAGGTGATAAAGTCTACATCTGGAACCAAGGGACGAAAGATTTGCTTACGCTCCTCAAATCCCATTACACTCATCGAACCCATAGTATTGCCATGATACGCATTGTGGCATGAGATTAACTGACTCCTTCCTGTAACACGTCTGACCAATTTTAAGGCTCCTTCACAAGCTTCAGTTCCCGAGTTAACCAAATAGATTTTGTTCAAACTTGGATGCAAATGCTCCACCAATAACTTGCAATAAGCCACTGCCGGATGTTGCGCATATTCACCATAAACCATCACATGTGAATATTTATCCAACTGGTCCTTAATGGCCTGATTTACTCTGGGATGCTGATGACCCAAACTACAAGCCGATACACCTGCAACAAAATCCAAATAGGCTTTGTTAGTAGTGTCGTATATATAACTACCTATAGCATGGGATACCTCCATACCCAAAGGATAAGGCGAAGTCTGTGCTTGGTATTTTAAAAAATCTTCTTTCAAAGCTGTGTAGTTTAGTTATTCATTCAACTGGTAATCACTTACCGTATTGCAATTCGAACACCAATGAAATTGCTCCTCCTGACTCTGTAAAAAAGTCTTCGTAATTTCATGACAGTGCTCACACTCTTCTTCGTCTTGGTCGTCTTCAAAGATTTGAAGCGGACAAGCATTACAACTCCAAACCGTTATATTGGGCAATACCTCACTTACGTACCAAGTAAAAGCATCTTGTTTACACTTGGGACAGGGTTGGGTAACCATTATTTCACTACCGGTTTAGGCGTAGTAGTAGTTTCTACTGGCTTGGGTTTTGGATTGTTTTTGTCATAATCCAAGGTCTCCTTGCTCGGCTTCAAAGGCTTATCTTCCTTAGCCATGTCTTTTTGCTTGTTGGCCTGTATTTTGGCATCCAACTCATTTTCTTCCGCCGGAAAGATATCATCCTTCGACTTAATCCGTTCCTCACCCCGCCATATAAAACCCCGCAACTTCCGAGCATTTTCAGGTAAGTCCTTCTCAGGATATATGTCGCCATCCACCGTGTCAAAAAAGGTGATTGTGTCAATGGCATTTTTGTCCAATGTCATGTTAATCTTACTACACACATTTTTGTTAATCCCAATCAACTCATTCTGGTCATTCCGCATGTAATAGATGACCTCCGTGTTTTTAATGACATCGACCTCATGCAACTTATTGTCCGCAAATTTGCCATATAAATTCTGACCCTTAACTTGATTATAACCCGTCCCAATAGTATCCTTAGAAACAATAAAAGCATTATTCAATACCTTAAGGGAATCAAGCTTTTCAGTCTTGTTATTGCCTATCAAATGCATCACATCTCCCGTCATCTGATTCTCATAGTTCCATAATATCGGTCGCCCAATCATTTTAGTCAAAGCTATTTTTTGATTAGAATGGATGGAGTCACACTTTCCACTCATTTCCGTTTTATAAAAGCGTACATTGTTAAAGGCTCTGATAATACGATCCCCCGTTTTACCCGTAATAAGCATTTTTTTACCATGCACATACATCGAATCTTTCTCAACCAAAGTCACCGCAACCGCACGCTTAGTAATCATAATTGAATCGGTCTGCTTTTTCAAATTCCGATACACCTCGGCATAATGACCCCGAATGACTCCTTTGTTAATAGAGTCCGTGATTCTTACGTTATTGGTACCCGAAGCATATTCCCTATTGCGGTCATAATATAAACTGTCAGCCTCAATCCGTCGGTCTTTATATTTAATGTAGGACTTGCGTAAAAAATGGGCCAAATTCTTCTTAGTGTCATAAAACCCCTTCTCTGTATAAATGAAATTCTCCTTACTAGTGATTGTAGATGGACCAAACAAATAAGAGTGACCCGAATTAGTATAATAATCCAAATGGTTCGACTTAATGGTGTATTTCGGATTAATAATCGTAACCGTCGTTAAAAACCTAAACTTCTTTTCATTTGCAAAATATCGCCCCGATTTACTCTTCAAAGTATTCTCCTTACTAGTAATAGTACCATAGGAGTTATAATAAGCTTCCTGCACATTTCGGTCAAAATTAATAGTGTCCGTAACCAAAGTAGATTCGGGCGATCGCATGATAACACCCCCAGTAGCATAGGCTTTTTTTACTTCTCCACTGTATTCGGCATATTTACTGTTTAAGAACAAGGTATCACCCTGTACCATCTGCACATCCCCAAAAGCCTTAATATAATTCTCTTTCTGAAAATAATAGGCCTTGTTACAAGTAAAAACCACACCTTCATGACTCACTCGTACATTACCACGCAACAATAAAGCATCGGGAATTTCGTCCTGATTGATATCTGCAAAATCAGAATGCTCAACGTTAATTTTTGAAGTCTTTTGCGCCTGCAGTTGATGGCCAACACAGAACAACAAAGTAATAACTAAGAATATCTTTCTCAATGGCTTGAATTTTGGGCAAATTTATGAAAATAGGAACAACCAAAATGCGTATTAAGAATTATTTATCATTACTTACCACCATAAAAAAAGCACAAACCGAAATACGATTTGTGCTTTTAAGGCAATTAACTTCTAACTTTATTCTTTAACTATTTTTTCAACTTTACTGCCTTTATCAGTGGTGATTTTTAGGAAATAAATCCCGTTTTGAAGAGCACCCAAATCAAGGTTCGCCGTACTTTGCCCTATTAAATCGGTTTCCAGTAGCCTTCCCTGCATGTCAAACAAGGCAACCGTTTTAAGGTTGGAGGTACACGTTATGGTAACGATAGCTTTACTCGGATTAGGATATACACGCACACTGTTGTCAAATTGATGCACAGAAGTGTTCAAAGTATTAAAGGTCGTTTGAGCATCATTAGTAGTAATCGGCGCATTGTAATCAAAATAAATTTTAGCCGATTTGTTTACAAAGTCCCCAGCAGTCAAATTGTCTTTTGATTTGATTTTGAAAAGTACATCGCCATGCCCACCTACAGGCGGATTGCCACCAACAGCGGCCAAATTTATGTTTTGAAATATGAATTCAACAACATTACCTGTTATCTTAATATAAACGGGGTGCGAAGTATTCAATAGTTGTAACGAATTAACATCGTATTGATTCGTATCAATAACGTCTTTAACTACAATATTTTCTGCAGGATAAGTACCGGTGTTCTCAAAGGTTATGCCATAGTGCAGGTACTTGCCAATTTCGGTTGTGGATACCAAATCGCCCTCCAAACAGGTAATTTCATTCGGGTCATAAGAGCCAACGACCGTTTGTTGCAACGTGAAGGCATTGTCCTCCCAATGCTCATCAGTACTGACATCGATAAATGAATTGAATGTCAACAGGTTTCCAATGTTGACTGGAGGGGCATCAGTGGGAGCGTTGACATGCATAACAACAATAACACTTCCACTTTGAAAAGGCTGTAAATTCAAAACCGTCCAAGAAATATGCCCGTCAGTAGTTAATGTTGGTATCGAGGTGGAAGAAACAAAGTCCAATACTGACGCATCGTAATTCAAATTCAAATACACAGTAGACAGTTGGTTTCCCTTGTTTTTGTACACCAATTTATAAGTTGCCTCAAAGCCAGGGCGGGCTGGTGTAAGCGGTTGAATGACCATCTCTACATCACTATGCACTCCATTGGGCGCCAAACAAAAGTTTTGTGTAACAGTGTTTTGGTTGTTGTCTACAAATGGAATGGTCGCTGTGGCTGGGGTAAAAGTAAACCAAGCCGCATTTTCAATGGCAGGAGTAAGGGCCAAATCGCCGGTTTGTGTAAAAAAGGAATAGTTTCCTGTGGTATTGCTAAAACTAGCACCATCAGTTATTCCGTCATTAATATTCACTCGAATGTTAGGTTGAGTCAGATCATTGGAATCACAACCATTGTTGTCAGCGTCAATAGTGACCGTTCCGGTAATGGTGTTGTAGGTTCCGCCCGGTACAAAGGAACAATAGGTGTTAAAAACCACATTGTCATTATTGACATTTATACTCTGGTTAATAATTTGTTGTACCTGAGCTAATTCATCATTATCCGCACAAACAAAAGCCAAATTCGGATTCTCATCCCAAAAGTAAACGTTGGTAAGGAGTTGAGATAAACCATTTTTAAGGTTGATAGTGGCCAAATTATTATTACTACAACTCAAAGCATTGAAGGAAGGGTTGTTCGAAAAATCAAGTGATGTCAATAAATTGTGGTTGCAAAATACATTTTCTAAAGAGGTTAACCCCGTAAAATCTACAGAAGTCATTAGATTTAAGTTAAAATCTAGCCATTTCAATGAGGTATTACCCGATACTATTAAGTTGGTTAATAGGTTGCTATAACAATATAAATACTGAAGTTCAGTCAATCCACTAGTATCTAGGGAACTAAGTTGATTGTGATTGCAATACAAAGTTTGAAGTTGTGTCATCTCGCTTACATTTAAAGTGGTAAGTTGATTATATCCTACATTTAAGGAACTCAAACTTACTAAACCAGTAAGTGTTACAGTGGATAATTGATTATTAGAAGCTTCAAGAATGGTTAGATTGGTTAAACCACTTATAGTTAGACTTGGTAATTGGTTTCCAAATACATTTAAAATTTGTAAGCTAGTTAAGCTCGAAACATCTATGCTATTCAATTGATTTAAACTAGCAATTAAAGTTTGAAGGTTAAGTAATCCCGTAACATTGATAGAAGTCAAATGACTTGAATTGCAATCTAAATGTTGGAGACTGGGCAAGCTGCTAACATCTAAATTAGTAATGTTGTTCCCTACACATAGAAGTGTTTTTAAATTCGGTACATTTGAAATAATAACGTTCGAATTCGGACTGTTACTCCAATCAAAAAATTCTAGGTTAGTGAGATTGCTAACATCCAACAGCGGTATACTATTGAATTCGCAAACCAACTTTTTTAAATGGGTTAAAGGAGCTACCGTAAGCAATGACAGGTTATTCTCGCTGCAGTTCAAATCTTCCAGATTAATCGCAGGTGCTAGATTTATGCCTGCGGTTAGCAAATTGTGTTCACAGTTTAAGGTTTTAAGATTGGTCATTGAAGTTAAACTCAAACTACTAAGCTGATTATAGGAACAGTCTAAATATTTTAAAGAGGTAAGATTGCTCAAATCCAAACTCGGCATATTGCCATGGTATAGCTTAAGGGTGTCTAAATTGACATTATTTAAAGTGATACTGCTCAAACTAGTGTTAAATCCCGCGTCAATCGATTTTAAATTGGGAAGATTGTTTAAAGTGATTGCGGTCAACAAGTTGTCATGGCATTTAAGCACAGTTACATTAGTAAACGCTTGAAATCCCGTTAAGTCAGAAATAGAGGCACCTCCAATATTCAAAACAGGTGAAATAGCCTGTGCTTCCGAGACCTGAATTTGGCCATCGTTATTGGTGTCGATTCCCAAAGCAATTAACTTCGCTTTAAAACCCGGATCGGGAATAGAAACAATTTGTGCGTGGGCAATCCCAGTAAATAGTACTAGTAGTAATACTAATTTTTTCATAGTGGTTGATTTATATAATGTCGTCATGGTTTCTGTTTTAAAGTGCCTTAATCAGTTCCTGTAAGCGTTCTTTTTTACTCTGCGCAATCGTAATCTTGGTGTTGTCGGCCATAATCACATAACCGCCATCCGACTTAATGTAGGATTTCAAATAAGAAAGATTAATCAAATGGGATTGATGGATCCGTTCAAAACCATGTTCAGTTAATAATTCTTCGTATTCCTTGAGCGTTTTCGAAATCAAAACCGGCTTATGATTCTTGATGAAAAACTCAGTATAATTAGCCTTAGCCTCACAGCGAATAATATCGGAAACATCAAATAAATGGATGCCATCACTAGTAGATAACGCAATGCGCTTAAAATTATCTACCTTCTTACGAATGTTCTCCAAAAGCAAATCGATGTGCTCAAAGGAACTGCGCTTTCCAACTGCCTCTTTGATTTTAGCAATCGTTTGTTGCAACTCCTCCGGATCAACAGGTTTTAACAAAAAATCTAAAGCACTAAATTTAAAGGCCTTAACAGCATATTGTTCATGAGCCGTAATAAATACGATATGCGCCGTCGTTTTTCCCTTGGTTTTAGCCAATTGTTCCAAAATATCAAACCCGGTTCCATCCGATAAATGGATGTCCAAAAAAATAACCTGAGGCTGTATTTTCTCCAATAAAGCTACCCCCGTTTTCACACTCTCAGCTTCATTAATGATATGTATCTCATCTGTGTAACGCTCCAGTAGGGCTTTCAATCCCGTGCGTAAATGTTTGTCGTCGTCTATTAATACTGCTGTAATCATTTATTGAATGTATTGTATAGGCAATCGCAGCGTCACTTGGGTGCCTGTGATTTCGTTGTGGGATTCTAGTTCTTGTATGTCTATTTGAGCCGATTTAGAGATCGTTGCTTCCATAATCTCTAAGCGTTTTTTTGTGATTTCTAAAGCCATCGACTTATGCGCTTGCATAGAGTTTTCTTTCAGTTGCTTCGATTTTAATATCCCTATGCCGTCATCCGTTATAATACATACTAATTGGCCATTTTCAACATCAAAGCGAACACCTATTGTGCCCCTGCCATCCTTGGGGACCAACCCATGCAATATAGCATTTTCTACAAAGGGCTGGATTAATAAGGGAGGTAGTCCCATATTAAATTCGATGCGGTCACTTGATGAAATAGCGAACTCAAACTTGTTGTGAAAACGAAGTTGTTCCAACTCTAAGTAGTTCTGCAAACTCTCAATTTCTTTGTCAATCGGAATCAATGACCCTTTTGAATATTCTAAAGTCAACCGCATCAACTTCGAAAACTTTGATAAATATTTTAAAGCCGAATCAGTGCCGTTTTGCACAATAAAACTCGAAATAGACCCTAAGCAGTTAAATACAAAATGCGGATTCATCTGCAAATGCAACGCCTTTTGCTCATATTCTGCGACCTCTTTTTGAAGCGTTAATCTACGTTTTACTTGACGCCGATTGTAAATTAAAAATATAATACTCACCAGTAATAAGCCTCCAAGCACTAAGAAAATAGTAAGCTGGGCCTGCCTTTTACCTTGCTCAGCCAATAAGGCTTCCCGTTTTTTATATTCAAAATTCATCTCCGCTTGAACAAACTTCTTGTTATTCTCCTCATTAGAAATACTATCCCTAGCAGCGATGTAGTTTTTATAATGAACTAACGATTCCGTCGGATTGTTAAGGTAACCATATAATTCACTCAATAGTTTTTCAGTATGAAAGGTTTGATCCAAGACTCCAATCGCTTTAGCATAGGCCAATGACTTTTGGGCATACCGCATAGCGCTGGCATAGTCCTTTTGTGCAGTATACAACAAACCAATGTTGTATAAGGCTAAGGAGGCTCCAAATTTATTTTGAACCAACTCATATTGAACCAATGCCTTGTTATAGTAGGCAAGGGCCTGGGTGCTGTTGTTTTGCTTTTGATAGTAATCCCCAAAGTAATTATTCAATAAGGCATAACCACGAAGATTATCAGAATTTCTAAAAAGTCGTTCTGCCTTATTATAATACTGTAAGGCACTACTCAAATTGTTTTGCTCAAAATAAATAACGCCAATATTGGTCAAAGTAACCGGAACGGTCTGTTCTCCCTTCTCTTCTTGTAGATCTAGCGCCTTTTTGAAATAGTCCAAGGCTTTACCATTATTTCCTTGCGACTTATAAACCACGCCTATGTTATTGTATGCTTTAGAAATACTATTCTTTTTATCAATCTCCTGATATAGTTTTAAAGCTTTTTCATAGTTTTCTAAGGACGCATAATAATTACTTTCCTGCGAGTAAATCACTCCCAAACTAGCATAGACTCGAGCTAAACCATTTTTATAGTTTTTGTTTCCGCCCTCAGCGTCAGTCAACGATACATAAATGGTTTTGGCTTTTTCAAAATAGTACCTAGCGTTCTTATAGTTCCCCAAAACAATAAAGGCATTACCCATGTTAATATAACTATTCGCAATACCATAATCATAATGGTTTTTAAGAGACAAATCCAATGCCTTTCGAGCATAGAGTAAGGTAGTGTTTGGGTTACTCTCTTTATATTCGAATGCCAATTGGTTGTAAATGCTAACGCTAGCCGTATCCGTTTTAGTCACTTTCAACACTCTTATCAAACTATCAATTGTAGTGTTTTGTGCCATACCAGTGGTACAGTAAGCAACAATAAAGATTAGGTAAACTGTTTTTAAAATCGTTTTCAATAGGAGGGTGATTTAATTTCTTACACAAAGATAACCTAAGTTCCGACCTAAAAATAGCCTATTTTTTATTCTAGTGCTTTCGATTATTATCCTATGGGTTTGGTTTATTATTAAAATTCCAACGTTTTTTTTAGAATATATAATCAAAAGGGTGTGTTTTTAGGCCTTTAAGTTTCATATTGTATTATTAAAGTGGTTTTTTGTTTGTAATTATAAATGATTAATTGTTTTTGGTTTACATATTAAAACTAATTAATCACTTTTGCTTCATCAAATAAACAGAATTCAATTAAAAGATTACAATCATGTGCGGAATATTAGCCATTATCGGAAAAGGAAAAGACGAACAATTAGTAAAACAGCTTTCAAAAAGAATGTCACACCGTGGCCCTGATGAAAGCGATATCCATGTTACGGAAAACGGACACATACTAAGCCACGAACGTTTATCCATAATCGACCTCCATTCCGGTAGACAACCCATCAGAGGGTGTAATACGGCTTGGATGGTACATAATGGCGAAATATACAACCACCAAGAATTAAGAGATACAATCCTGAAAGACCATACCTTCCGTTCGAAATCCGACTCGGAAGTGATTGTCCATTTATACGAAAAATTGGGTTACGATTTTGTTCATATGTTAGACGGTGATTTTGCTTTTGTAGTCATTGATGGTGATGACTACATAGCAGGTCGCGATCCGCTAGGTGTAAAACCCTTATATTACGGCATGGACGACAGAGGTCGCATGTACTTTGCTTCCGAAATGAAACCGATAGCCGACCAATGTGTGACGTTTTCAACCTTCCCCCCAGGACACTATTATACCGCCGAAACAGGCTTTGTGAAATACTATACACCCGAATACGAAGACTATAAAAAATGCGATGCCGAAGTGGATTATACTGCCCTAAGAGAGGCCCTAACCGAAGCAACCCGCAAACGATTAATGAGCGATGTGCCAATAGGGGTATTGCTTTCTGGCGGACTAGATTCTTCACTGACTTCTTCCATCGCTGCACGATTGCTTAAAGAAAAAGGGAAAGAACTTCATTCTTTCTCAATAGGCTTAGACCAAGAAGCACCCGATGCAGTGGCTGCCCGAAAAGTAGCCGAGTTCCTTGGGACCAAACACCACGAAATTCACTTTACAATCGAACAAGGAATCGAAATTCTAGATAAATTAATTTGGCACCTCGAAACGTATGATGTGACCTCGGTAAGAGCCAGTACGCCCATGTATTTCTTGTCTAAAGCGATAACCGATTTAGGAGTGAAAGTAGTCCTCTCAGGAGAAGGGGCCGATGAAATATTCGGGGGTTACCTCTACTTCAGAAACGCGCCAAGTACCGATGATTTTACAAAAGAAACCATCGAAAGAGTGCAAAAGTTGTTTACGGCCGACTTGCTTCGGGCCGACAAATCAACCATGGCACATGGTCTAGAAGCTAGAGTGCCTTTTCTAGATAAAGCATTCTTAGATGTTGCTATGGGGATTAAAGGGGTAGAAAAACAACCCAAAACCTACGACGGTAAAGAAAAATACATCCTCAGAAAAGCATTTGATACGCCCGACAATCCCTACCTTCCACAAGAAGTGCTATGGCGTCAAAAAGAACAGTTCTCTGATGGGGTAGGATACAACTGGATCGATACCTTAATTGAGTATTGCGCCTCGCAAGTGACCGACGAACAAATGGCCGCAGCAGCAACGTTGTTCCCTTACAATACTCCGGCAACGAAAGAAGCCTATTATTACCGAACAATTTTTCATAAGTACTATCCGCAAGTAAGCGCCGCACAAACAGTGCGCAAATGGATACCAAAATGGCAAGAGAATCAAGATCCAAGCGGAAGAGCTAACGCAGCTCACGTCCAAGCAGATGTTGAAATAGCTAAGTCAAGTGTAACCACTTGAACTTAATTGAAGTTTAGTTTGTTTGTTAAAAACGCCCTCCTTTTTGGAAGGGCGTTTTTTGTGTTTTATAACGGAAAGCGTACAATCTTCAAGACAACTTATAGTACCGATTGTAAATAAGGATTTTAGCTAGTCCAATCAATTCCCCAACCAATGCAACCATTCCGTCGCAACCTTGTCCCAATTAAAGTGATCATAATCAGGTTGCCCGTTGTCTTTTAAGGGG
>JBJONL010000055.1:0-11421 GCA_046051865.1 Bacteroidota bacterium
AAATCTTCAAATCAACAAATCTTCAAATCCCAACTCATAACTCATAACTTATAACTCATAACTTATAACTCATAACTTATAACTGATAACCGCGACTCCAAACTGCAAACTGCGACTGCAAACTGAGACTAAGACTGCCTCCCTTGTAACAATTCCTCAATACATTCGTTTAGTTAGTAACCAACCTAATCAACCTGATCTATGGACCAACTGATTGTACACACCAAAAACCTCAATTTCTCTTACCATAAAGGCAAACAGGATATTGAAAATCTGGAGCTCAACATTCCAAAAGGAAGTATTTATGGCTTTCTCGGACCCAATGGCGCTGGGAAAAGCACCACCATTCGGTTGCTATTAGGATTGCTAAAGAAAGATTCAGGCATCGTGACGCTTTTTGGAGAATCTTATACGAGTAAAAATAGGCTTCAAATGTTAAATAGAGTAGGGGCCTTAATCGAGAATCCTTCCTTATACGACCATTTAGATGCCGTGGATAATTTGCGAATTGCGGCCAACTACCGTCAAAACATCCCCTTCAGCAGAATAATGGAAGTACTAGAAATTGTCAAACTCACACCCGCCAAAAACAAAAAAGTAAAAGAATACTCTTTAGGCATGAAGCAACGGTTAGGACTAGCGATTTCGTTATTAAGCAATCCGGAACTGATTATTTTGGACGAACCCACAAACGGCCTAGACCCTAAAGGAATTATCGAAATGCGAGCGCTGATTAAAAGCTTAAATAAAGAATACGGGACTACCTTATTTATTTCCAGTCATTTATTGAGCGAAATCGAACTAACCTGCACCCACGTAGGGATCATCAGAGAGGGCAAAATGGTATACCAAGATACGGTGGCCAACTTAAAAGCATCCCAAGCCACCCACCTTAAAGTAGCGATTGAAGTGGATAAGCCTGCGGAAGCATTGGCAGTGCTGCAACAGTGGAATAGGGGAAGCAGCGCAATACAAGATGATCTTTTACAGTTACAGGTTACCAACAAAGAAGAAATCACCGCCGTGATTGATCAATTGAGAACCGCAAACATTAACATTTACCAAGTGTCAATTAAAAACAATTTGGAAGAACTCTTTTTATCCCTAACCGAAAACTAAACCCTATGACTGCAATATCATACTACATCGCCAGCATCAAAAATGAGTTGATCAAGTTAAAAAGAACCTTTGCTTTTTGGCTGACCATCATTAGCGCGCTACTGTTCCCAATCTTATTTTTCATTGCCTTTTTCATCAAACACAAAACAAACAACCCTAAACCAGGCGTAAATCCGTGGGATTATTTCATGACGGTGCAAATTGAAAATTCCACACCCTTTTTCATCCCCATGTTCATTGTCTTACTTACCGCTTTGATAATGCAAATCGAACATAAATCACTAGGCTTAAAGCATTTATTCGCCTTGCCCATTCCTAAGTGGAGTGTCTACTTCGGAAAATTAACCATCGTCATTTTTGCCATCCTGACGACCTACATCTATTACTATGTAGCCGTCTTACTATCCGGCTTCTTACTAGGGATACTGCATCCCGATTTGGCCTTTCTAAATTTCCAACCCGAACATTTTAAATACCTTAAATTGCTCCTGATTTCCCTTGTGGCTTCGTTGGGCATCATTGGCATACAGTTTTGGCTGAGTTTCAGATGTAAAAACTTTGTGGTTCCGTTAGGAGTGGGCATGTTCTTAGCCATTGTCGGAATCATTGTCTCTCAAGCCCCACAGTCTATTTATTTCCCCTATTCGTTTAGTGTCCTAGCCGTTTCCTTAGGAGACAAAATGCCGTTGATTTTGGGAATCTCTATGGTTACCTT
Source organism: Bacteroidota bacterium (assembly GCA_046051865.1). Lineage (GTDB taxonomy): Bacteria > Bacteroidota > Bacteroidia > Flavobacteriales > Flavobacteriaceae > Flavobacterium. Next base: position 1,835 of record JBJONL010000055.1, read on the forward strand.
TTTAAGTGTACTGTGCTTTATAGTAACCAGTATTTTGGGATATATCCAAATAAGAAATTTAAGGGTGCAATAAGGGATTGTTTATAAGATGGGCTAGTACCTGACTTACCTTTCCATGGCTACAAACCAATGCTACCACTAGTGGCTTAAATCTTGAATACACTGTTCTCTAATGCTCCACAGTGCATCAAGGTCATATTCTAGTGCTGGGTTTTCTACTAACCATTGATTCAAAAACGCTTTATGAAAGGCTACTTTGTAATTGGAAATCTGATTAGGGGCTATGGCTAGTTCCATCAACAAACTACTTTCAAAATCGGACGCACTAGAATTAGATTTTGTGAAATCCATAATTTCATTTTCAAACTTCAAATAAGTATGGGCTTCGGGTAGGAATTCAAGATTATATCTTTTCAAAGTCTTAGCTATCGCTGGCGTATTTTGAACATCCATTTTAAAAATCCCCAGCACTAAAGTTATACCTTCCAATTCATTTTCTTGCGCAAGCGTTTTCAATATCGCATGCTTAGTACTGCAGGTGCCGCAATGATCTGAGAAGATCGTTATCAAGTCGGTTTTATCAAGATTTCTACCATACGGTAAACTTGCAATAAATTGACAAGCAGCCTGAAAAGTTGAAATACCTCTCTTAAGAAATTCATTTGAGATTTCTCCACAAGGTTTTATTTCAAAATTTGGTGACTTGTTCATTTGAGGATAGGTTGTGATACTTGGTGATGACGTTCGTTTCGTAGCCTGGAGATATTGGCTTTTATTGCGCCTGCAGTAAGGAAATATTGCTTACATACAGTTTGCAATAGTTAATCTTCTTTTATCAATCTTAAAGAGTAACCATTCAGCTTTGGATCATCGTCACTATCTAGTTCACAATCATTATATCTTAATCTTATAACAATTGCTTTTTCTTTTAATTTACCCGATTGAATATTTCTTTTGAATTTTTCCATATGATCAGAATCGACAGAGTCAAGGAGTTCATTCCAGTTAGATATACACCAGAACATTGCTTTTACACCTATTTTATCCCAATCATACTCGGGATAATCAATTGATGGTGAATAACCACCAGCCGGTAAGGCGTTAAAATTTGAATTAATCTGCGGACAATTAGTTCCTATCCATAAACTATCTTTTAATTTTAAATTTCCGCCGGCCAGACTTCCTTTGTTTACAAAATTTTGCTTGGTACATAATGGATCTAAATAATTCACCAAAATATAATAATCATGAAAAGATGGAACTCTCCAGCCTATTGGAGCAATATTTCGGGAATCTTATACAGCATAGTAATTGTAAAATTTTCCCAAATGCTCATTTTTAGAATCAAAATTATAGTAACACCATGCAGGTTCTTCTCTATACCCAGCTTTTAACCAATCCTCCTTACTTCTTATTTCCTTTATTATTTCCCCCGTTCTTAAACTTGTCTTGTCAAAATTCTTCTGTGACCATACTTGACTACCAATTTTTATTGATGATAGTTCTTGGGAAAATGAAAAGTTTGAATAAATTAAAAATAATGCTGTAATAACTTTTTTTAAATCCATATTTAATTATTGCTAACGTTTTAGCGCTTGGCGCAGTGGCGAACTTCGGAACGAATTATTTTCTGTTAAAGATAAAAGTTTTTCGTGAAGAATGAATTTCCTTTTACAATTAAACTAGTTATTGCTTCAAACCGCTGTTGGCGATTGTGCGCCTATGTTCCAATAATGTTATTAAAATATGCGCAAACAAATAACAAAACAATTATGATTTCAGCGATTAGATATGTGAGAAAGTTTTGTTTTCCATTCGGCGCAAAAATTATGTAAAGATTGAAAACTATTGGTGGAATCAATATGATACAAATTGCAATTTGCCCGCACAATATTGCGCGAAGACTTACTGCGCTGGCACCTTCTCCAAAGTATCCCCATAGAGAAAAAATTGAAGCGAAAAATGCCACAACAGAATATAAAATTTCTAAAGAGACAATTTTAAATAAGAGTAAATAGTTAATTTTCAAGTTGTATTTTTTTGTTTCGTTGAGAAGCATTACTGCTAACGCCCCTCTACTATAGCGGGTTTGGGGCTAAATTAAGATTAATTTCGGTTAAGCACAAAATTTCCAAACGCAAGACCAACTTTAAATTAACCAAAAAAACCCAATCTAGTCGAACGGCTGTAAGTCGCTGTTATTATTTCGTTTCTTTTTGATTAAGCAAAAAGAAAAGGAAATTGTCAGAACTACTAAACGTTCTCGCTTAAATTCTTTTCACTCATATCTCATAACTGACAACTGAGACTGCGACTGCTTACTAGATTAAAGCCTCAGCGGGAAAGACAAACGTTCCAAGAAAAAGTCTATCATCCCTGCCTGCCGGCAGGTATCATCTCATCACTCCTAACTGACAATTGAGACTGTAAACTGCAACTTCCAACTGCGACTGGCGATTGGATACCCGCCTCCGCGGGAAAGACAAACGACCTAAGAAAAAGTCTATCATCCCTGCCTGCTGGCAGGCATCCGTCAATCATCTTTGCCTGCCGGCAGGCACGCATTTGTCTCTTTGTATAACGTACTTTTAGTTTGCAAATTGAAATTATAACCCTTATTTTTACGAATTAAATTACAACCCCCATTGAAAGATACCAGTAAACACCAAGGACTGCGCAACCAACTAGCCAAACAACTAGAAGATAAAGGCATCAAGGATAAAAGTGTGTTGGATGCCATTCGCAAAATCCCACGCCATTTATTCTTGAATTCCAGCTTTGAAGACTTTGCCTACCAAGACAAAGCCTTTCCCATTGCGGCGAATCAAACGATATCCCAGCCCTATACCGTGGCCTTTCAAACCGAGTTGCTTCAAGTAAAAAAAGACGATAAGATTCTTGAGATCGGTACCGGTTCAGGATACCAAACGGCGGTATTGGTGGCTTTGGGTGCCAAAGTCTATTCGGTGGAACGGCAGAATGAATTGTTTAAGATTACCTCGGCCTTGTTGCCAAAACTTGGGATACGCCCTAAACACTTGTCCTTTGGCGATGGATATAAAGGCTTGCCTAATCACGCGCCCTTTGACAGCATCATCGTCACTGCAGGCGCACCCATCATCCCGCAACCTTTGATGGCCCAATTAAAAGTAGGAGGGAGGCTAGTCATTCCGCTCGGTGAAAACGAACAGGTCATGACCATGCTCATTCGTAAAAATGAAACCCAATTTGAGAAACACGAGTTTGGCGAGTTCCGCTTCGTGCCGCTATTGGAAAACAAAAATTAATAACTGTATTTAAATGATATTCCGATGAAAAAGTGTTTCTTGTTATTGTTCGTGTCGTGCAGCCTGTTGGCACAAACCCCCGAAAAGAAGGTATGGGACCTGCTCTTAGCCAACAAAAGAACCGAAGCAAGAAAGCTTTTTGATAAGGAACTAAAAAAACAAGCCAACACCAAGTTGGAGTACTTTCTCTTGGACAACATCATCCATTTAGAAAGCGGACAAATCAGCTTTGACGAGTCGTTTGCTACTAGTTTAGCCAAGTTTCCTGAGGCCAATTATTATATGCCTGCTTTGATTTACAAGCCATTCTTGGTCAATGACTTGGGTTCGACCGGCTATGATGACAATGCCTTTAAAAAAATAGACGTCTTGGCCCAAGTAGAGGGCCTAAAAGACAACCCTATCATCATCTACAACAAAGCCGCCGCTGATCGAAACCGACGCAATTATGCTGGCTATAACGAAAACATTAAGCGCCTTAATAGCATCACCAATTGGCAATTGTGTGGCCCGTTTGAAAACCTAAACGATAGCGGGATTGATACGGAGTACGAACCCGAAACGCACCCGAATAACGACAAACTATTTGATGCCAATAGCAATGGAATCGTGGGCTGGTACAATCCGAAAATCCCACAAAACGAGGGATACACGACCTTCTCCAACGAAAACGAATACGGCAACGCCATCATGTATTCACAAGTATTTGTCAACAATCCTATGGCCCGCGACGTGGTTTTAAATTTCGGAATGAGCGCTTCCATCAAACTCTTTATAAATGATGTAGAAGTATACGTAAATACCCTAAGCAAGGTAACCGATCTAAATGCCTACCAAGTCAAAGTCAAATTACCACAAGGCATGAATCGCATTGTGGTGAAGTCGGCTATATCGAACGCCAATTGCTATTTTATCGTTGCCTTGACCGATACGGCTAACCATAGCTTATCCGATTTAGAATACTTTAATACCTATAGAGCCTATAACAAATCGACCTTAGCGTCTTTAGAAGTGGCGGAACTTCAGCCGGATTATGAGAAGTACTTCCTGGATAAGGTGAAAACCAATCCGACAGCCGTGTTGTACCAAGTAATGTTGTTTGATACGTACATGCACAACCACAAAAACGAGTTGGCCCATGACATCATCGACGCTTTAGACAAACAATATCCCAACAGTTCTATCATCAAAAATAGATTAGTCATCTATTATCGTTCGAAAGATGATGATGCCAAAGTAGACGAAGTAAACAAAAACCTTGAAATACAAGATCCTAATTACTACTATACCATTGCCACGAAAGCCATCGATCAAGAATGGTTGCAATCGGCCAACATCTCTGAATTAGAAAGCTATCGCGATAAAGCCAAATTATTGGAGACTCCGGTATTTGGTTTGTTGTACGACTTTTTGATCAACGCTCGTAATTCGAACATCAAAGACTTGATGTTGAACGCGGATGAGATTTTGACAAAGTCCAATCATAACCAATCCTACTTAGTGTCCTTTGCACCGCTTTATGATTCGCTTGAAAAAGACAAAGCAAAAACCATTAGGGTCTTAGAAGACTTGGTTCAACACAATGATTATTTTCCCGCTTTGACCAAATTGGTTACCTATTATAACCAAACCAACCGCAAGGAAGACAAAGTAAAGCTCTTTTTGGACCGCAAGAACAACTATCCTTACTATGCTGGGGTAGCCTCGGATTATATCAATTCCCTAATAGACGATAAGAAATATTCTGAAGCCTTAGTGGAAATCGACAAGACGCTTGACTTATTCCCATATTCATTCTATTTGCTTAAATTAAAGGGGCAAGTGTACAATTACATGGGTAATCTTAAAGATGCTGAGAAATACATCCGCGAATCGCTGAGCCACAACTCAGAAAACAGCGAATTAAGAAAGCAACTCTACGATATCACTAAAACGCCGGACGAAATTGAGTCGGTTGATGTCAAAGAAAAGTATGCGTACATCAAAAGCAAACGCAATTCGACTTTAAAAAGCGACTATGGAGTGGTAACCTTATTAGACGAATACATTGTAAACATCCTGCCGGAAGGCGCTAAGAAGTCTAAAGTGGCCCTCCTGTACGAAATTGTATCAGAGAAAGGAATTGAAGAATTAAAAGAATACAACTTGAATACTAGTTCGCTTACCCTCCAAAAATCGGAGATTGTTAAGAAAGACGGTTCCGTAGTACCCGCAGAAGAAGGGGATGGGACATTAGTTTTTTCTAACTTAGCCGTGGGTGATGTTGTTTATATCGAATATGAATACTACGAAACAGGCTCAGGCCGCTTCTACAAAGACTTTAATTTAAATTGCTATTTCAATAGCACGTATCCAACGCTTTACAGTTTTTTTGCCATCATCAACGCACCCGAAGTGAAGTACAATTACAAATTTAATAACGGCGAAATCACGCCAACCGTTAGAAAGATTGGCAACAAAATATGTACGTTATGGAAACGCGAAAACATGCCAGCCATGCCGTTGCTAGAGCCTTCGTCTAAGAACTACAATGATTTAACTAACGCCATTACTGTTAGTTCGATTAAGTCCTGGAAGGACATCACCAATTGGTATTCCGATCTAGTTAAAAAATCATTGATTCTAGATAAGATTACCAAAGATACTTTCGCCGAAATCTTCCCTAAAGGCTACGAGACCCTCTCGCAAGAAGAAATAGCTAAGAAAGTTTATGCCTATATCGAAAACAACATTACGTACAGTTCGCAAGATTTCAGACAAAGTGGTTACATTCCGCAAAAGCCTTCTAAAACCATCACGACCAAATTAGGAGATTGCAAAGACGTCTCGACCTTATTTGTAGCTTTATCCCAAATGGCTGGTTTGAAATCCAACTTGGTTCTAGTATCCACTAACAACAACAGCGACCACAACATGGCGCTACCGTCGGTTAACTTCAACCACTGTATTGTAAAAACCAATTTGGATGGCAAAGAATACTTCTTAGAACTAACCGATAAATATTTGCCATTCAAAGCCTTGCCGATGAGTTTGTACAAAGCAAATGCCCTAGTCATTAGTTTTGACAAGCAGGTCAACGATACATCGGAAATTATCAAGATCCCATTTGACAACGCCGTTAAAAACAGCATGAATACTACGAGTGTGGTAGCGATTACTGATAACGAAATTAAGTATACCAATACCCATGAAATCAATGGAGCCAATAAGTCGTATTATAATGAGTTGTTTTCCAATGCTACTAGTGAAGATGTTAGGAAGAAAGAACTAGAAGACGATTTTAATGGGAAATTGAAAAAGGGAATTAAGCTCATCGAAGCCAAAGTAAATCAGAACAATACTTATGACGAGTCTATTAATTTTGAAACCCAATTAAGCATTAGCGAAAAGATTAAGAATGTAGGGAATCTTAAAATCATTGACATTCCGTTCATCGACAAAGTATACACGCGCGATGTTGTGACTAAAGAGACCCGAAATTACGACATCAACTATATTTCGTATGAAAATAATGCGGCTTACCAAACTGAAATCTTCATGAACATCCCGGAAGGCAAGAAGTTTACCGAAATCCCTGAAAACAAATCGTATACCTATAAGAAGCACAAATACGAAATTACTTTTGCGTTGGTAAAACCTAACTCTTTAAAAATTACGCGTACAGTAACCACTCCTTGGGACGACATTACGACGGTAGAATATCCCGAATTTAAAAAATACGTGGAAGAAGTACTGACTAATGAAGAACAAGTGATCGGGTTTAAATAAGTAGGGGATTGGGATTAGAATGCCTTCTTGATGCGGTCAAGGTCACGCTTCGTATCTTGCTCTTTCAAACTTTCGCGCTTATCATACGTTTTCTTACCACGGCATAGCCCGATGTCTAGTTTGGCCAAGCCTTTTTCGTTGGTAAACAATTTTAACGGGATGATGGTAAGTCCTTTGGTATCCATAGCGCGTTCGAGTTTCTTCAACTCACGCTTGTTCAATAGGAGCTTGCGTTCACTTTTGGCTTTGTGGTTAAATTGATTTCCATACAGGTATTCGTCTATTTGGGTGTTGATGGCAAACAGTTCGTGGTTGTGAAACTCACAAAAGCCTTCAGTAATATTCGCTTTCCCTATGCGGATCGATTTAATTTCCGTACCCGTTAATACCATACCCGCCGTGTAAGTCTCGATTATTTCGTAATCAAACTTAGCGCGTTTGTTAAGGATGTTGATGGTTTTTAACATGGGGGACAAATGTATAAATTATTGCTGCAATTTGGGACAGAATTAGGAATAAAAAAAACACGCACGCACTACTTCATACCCGCTTTGCGACAAATACTTCCTGCTACTTTATACTTATAAGTTTGAATTCTACTACGGAAATAAAAAAGTAGTAGCAGGCCCAAGCGCTACGTGTTTGTTTCATACTGGATCCTAGAGGCTTGCCATCCTACAGGATTACTGCTTTTTTTATATCTTTACCTCATGAATAATCCGACCTCGACCAACCCGCTGCATGGTGTGACCCTTCAAATCATGGTAGAAACCCTAGCTGAGTACTATGGCTTTGATACGTTGGGCGAATTAATAAAGATAAAATGTTTTACCGTAAACCCTAGTGTTAAATCGAGCTTGACCTTTTTAAGAAAAACACCTTGGGCACGCGCGAAAGTCGAAGAATTGTACCTAAAGACACTTCCAAAGTTGAAGTAAACCTATTTCCGAAAGTTGCGTTTCAGCATGGAATAGATTACGGTATCCCAAAATTTTCCTGCCCACAACTCGTTCTCTAAGATATGAGCCTCTTTCACAAAACCGTTTTTTTGCAAGACCCGTTCTGAAGCCGTATTATCCGGATCTATTACCGCTTCGATAGAGTGGAAGTTCACAACGTCAAAACCGTAAGCCACAACCGCATTTACAGCCTCCGTACTATAGCCCTTGCCATGATAGGCTGGAAGGAGCATGTATCCCAACTCCGCACGGTGGTTTTCGGGCTGTATGCGGTACAATCCGATGATCCCCATAAAATCGTTACTATCTTTTAAGGTCATCACCCAATTGACGGCTATATTTTGCTCCAAGGCTTCCTCTATTTTAGGGATATGAGCTAAACCTTCCTCGGGGGTAGTAACTAAGGGTCGGGGAATATAGCGCATGATTTCGGCATCACCTCGCATCGCTATGACGCCAGGCAAATCATTTTGTGTAATGCGACGCAACCGTAAACGTTCTGTTGCCAAGGGCGGAAAAGGGTCGAAGTTGATGGATAACATAGTTGATTTTTAGTAAATGTATATAATTTATGGGATATCGGATGCTCAAAAAAAAGGTATTATAAGGAAGTCAATCCGCTAGAACCAAGGAAACACCCCTTCTAAATTACTGAAAAGCAAACTTTTACCAGCGAACTAAAACGAATTTTTATTGTGAAATATTTGGTCACTACTTTTTTTTTACTACTTTTATAATGCCCATTTATCTATTTACTAATTAAAACCTACACATTATGGTACCCAATTTCGAATCCATCGATAAGGAAAACATTCATTTACTTTCCTTTCCTCAAGCCGAGGTGCTTCAATCTAACGAAGAAAAACAGCAGCGCTATTGTGAATTAAACAGAGCACTAGCTCTAGGCAATCTAGAACATTCCAAAACCAAGATTTTCTTTGAAGACGATCATTCCAAAAAAGTAGTCGAAACGACCGTTTGGGCGGTAACAGACCAGAGGGTCATTCTTAAACAAGGACATTCAATTCCCATAAACCGAATTTACAAATCGGCCTAACGCATCAAAACCACTCTTCGGAGTGGTTTTTTTTTGTGCTTTATGGCACTAGCGGTTGCCGTCAAAAGTGTTAAAACAATACTTTCATGTAAGAATAATACTGTTAGTAACATAGATTTTGTGTATTTCATCGATTTTATTTGCTACTTAATCGGTGTTTGACTTAATATTGTATAACCAAATCAAACAATACGTTCTGTCATTACTATTTCAAATAAAGTGTTTGCCCCACATCTACTTTATTAAAAAAATTAACTTATAAAGTGTTTGCCCCACATCTACTTTATTAAAAACTTAACCTACTAACTATGAAAGAAAAAATGTTTAGAGCATTGTTGCCGATAGCAATTATGTTCACAATGATATCTTGTTCTTCTGATTCTTCAGAAGGAACTCCGACTAACAATAAACTTGTAACTACCTATAATTACAATGAATCTGAGTTAAAAGTTATTACACTTGTTAATAATTATCGTCAAAGCATTGGATTAAATACCCTTGAAGTAATTAATCATA
>JBJONL010000056.1:0-4782 GCA_046051865.1 Bacteroidota bacterium
AGTCTTCCCAATCGGTGTATCCTAGATACTGTGTAATAATGCTTAACGTAGTGTAGAAAGGTTTGTGTGCTTTGTCGTAGAGCAGTATACGGTATAACGTACTTTCGGAAACGAGGCCTAAGCCTTCTTTGAAGATTACATCGCTTAGTTTAGCACAATCTGATTTGGATTTAATGCTATAGCCGAGTTTTTTCATGAGTTGGAGATTCAACTCACGAACCGAAAAAGCATCAAAGGGATATAATTGCTGCGCCATTTGTTTTCAAAAATGAATTCAAAAATAGGGAACAATGGGTAAAATCCAATTCTTAGTTCTCAAATTATAGCAGGTAGAATAGATGTGAACATTTTATCGCAATACTTAACTTAGCAACTTCAACACCCACTTTACTCCCTTAGCTTCACAGTACTGTTTTAAATTTGCAGTACTAATGTCCTTGTTTATACCCGTTGCGAAAAGGGAGGCTATGGCAAACTCGATGGCGTTTTTTTCATTGCTTTCGTTTTGGAATAAGATGTTGTGAATGCGAAAGGGTGTGTAGATGGTTTTGCTGTTGAAGTGCATTGATTTGCCAATCCAGTAGTATTGCAAGATGTATAAAGCGATGCTATGTCGTTCTTTCTTTTGGTTTTTTATTAAATGGTCTACCACCCTATTTAATGCATTGTTTGCAAACAATTCGGTTTTTAAACCAAAGAGCAGCAGCGCCTTTATAGGTCTTGCTAGCAACCATGCTTTTTCGTTATCGGGTACTTTGATTGTCAGTTCGATTACTTCCTCGAGGTAATTCTCAAATGTTTTCGGAAGCACTCCTTTGAATCCATCGATCAGTATTTGACATTCTATCCACCTTGAACGTTCGTGGAAGTGACAGTTCTTTTTATCTAATTGCTGGATTAACGAGAGAAAATCGGGGATTTGCGGAGCTGCTTTTTGTTCTTTATGCGCTGTTTGGCTGATGATAAAACAATACACAAACAGTTTTCTGTAGTCATTATTACTTTGGGGTAAATAATACTTTGTCAAAGCCTCGGAAAAATAATTTCCCTCATTGTCTTCGTCTACATAGCATTCATAGTAAAAAAGGTGTCCGATGGTATTCCTTGCTAGTAACTGTAATAATTCTCTTTGTTTACTACTCTTCCGCACGTGGGCACCTATGAGTTCGGCAGCCGTAAAGCGTATGGTTTCGTTCTCAATTCCTTTTGCTTTCTCTAAAACAAGCTGGATGGCCTCAAAATCCTCATTGGCCAAAGCCAATTGCAAGATAGCGAGCGAAAAACCATCAGAGGCTTCGGTGAGGAAAAAGTTGGGGTCAAACGGGATGTTGGTTTGGTTCTCGCAAAAATCTTCCCAATCGGTAAAGTTACAATAGCGTGCTAATACATTTAAAGTGTCTTTATAAGGCGTTCTAAAGGGTTTTACAACCCCGAACAAACGTGCAATCGTATGGGGAGAGATGTGTAGTTTGAGCACTGCCATTTGCGATGAGGCCTTATGCGCGTCGGCTATGTTCGTAATCTTGAATCCCAACTGGGTTTCCACTTGGTTGCAGATGGTAATGATATAAAGATTGGGTTGCATCATGGCATTTAGACTACTTGCACAAAGATAATCGTAAAGACAGTTGGTTTCCAACTTGCAATAAGTTGCAATTTATTTTGGTTTGGGAATCGAGTACTATTGTGGTGGAATTATTAAAAACGTTCAAAATGAAAAAATTACTCTCTTTTTGTATACTACTACTTTGCACATCAATTTATGCACAAGTCCCTTCTTATGTTCCTACTAATGGATTAGTGGGATATTGGCCTTTTAATGGCAATGCAAACGATGAAAGTGGGAATGGGAATAATGGTGTTGTTAATGGGGCAACATTGGCGGCTAATCGAATGGGAAATGATAATTCAGCCTATAATTTAGATGGGGTTAATGATTATATAACCATTCCCGATAGTCCATCGCTTCGATTAAGTAATGCAACCATAAGCACTTGGATTTCCTATACTTCTGCATCGAAAATGATGTTAATGGTTAAACATAATTTGTTGGATGCCTATAATGCAAATTATGCCTTTGAGATCAATGAATATACAGCATTGAAAGGACCAAGAGTCCTTGGAATGTATGATAACGGTAATTGTAATTCTTATAATTGGACTAATTATCATTCAAACACAGATATTGGCGATAATCAATGGCATCATGTCGTGGGAACCTTTGGCAACGATTTTTTAAAGATTTATATCGATGGAAATTTCATTGGCCAAATAGCAACTCCAAATACTGTTATGAACGCCTGTTCTGGAAGTGAATTATTATTAGGTCGAGGATGGAATGGATTTCCTAATTGGTACAATGGTAAGATAGATGATTTAGCAATTTGGAATAGAGTATTAACTGAACAGGAAATTACTAATCTTTACAACCAAGTTCCTAGTTATAGTGACACTTGCAATGCAGTTAGCGGTTCATTAACCCAAGGCCTTGTGGGCTATTGGCCATTCTGTGGGAATGCTAACGATGATAGTGGCCATGGAAATAATGGTACTGTAAATGGGGCTACTCTAACAACGGATCGATTTGGTAATAGCAACAGTGCTTATGATTTTGATGGTTTAACTTCTTATATTTCTGGTGCAGGAGTTAATCTCCCACAAGGCGATACCGCACGAACCGTATCCTTATGGGTTAAAACAGCAGGTGGATTTTCTGTAAATACGGGAGGTCAAACAGGCGCAGTTTTTGATTATGGTACTTTAGAAAACAATAAGAGATTTTCCGTTTTATTAGTTGATAATGATTTTACAAACTATTTTTCAGCAGCGTATAATGATTTTCATCCAGATAGCTCGATTGGCAATAATGTTTGGACAAATATTGTTTGGGTGTATTCTGCAACAAATTTAAAATTATATCTTAATGGGGTACCAAGTAGCACTGGCACAATATCAAATTTAAATACGACAGGACAAAACTTTGTAATTGGAAATACCATACCAAATAGTATCGGACAATATGAAAAGTATAAAGGAGCCATTGATGATATCGGTATCTGGAACCGTGCACTAACTCCAAGCGAGATATCTCAATTATACAATCAAAACCAATGCTTTACGAACACCACCGTAACCGATACCCTTATTATCAATCTTGGCCAGTTATCATATACCAATCCTATTGCCTATGCTAACAACATTACCTTATACCCTAACCCAGCCAACACCCAAGTAAACATAAGTTTTAACAACGTAACTGATTTAACGGGTGGTACTATTAACATCATCAATTCATTAGGGCAACAAGTGGCTACAACACCAATTACTTTGTCGGGTACAAGTACTTCATTGTCCCTTACTACTTGGGGAGGCACTGGTCTTTATTTTGTTCAGGTCCTAAATGCTCAAGGACAAATTTTAGATATCAAAAAGATTATTTTACAATAATTACACAGCAATTTTATTGTTTGAAACGAGCCCAACATTAGTTAGTAGTTGGGCTTTTTTTATGATAATTCCTTCGCTAAGACTTCATATACTTCTAGCATGCGGGGTTTGAAGTTTAGGTCGAATTGGTTTTCTTTGATTTGCTTGAAAATCATTTTCGCTTCGGCTTTTAGTTTAGAGCGTAAAAGCGCCTGGACGTAAAACACTTTAAGTTGGTTGAAGTTCAATTCCCCCCAATGCCCTAACAAGGAAGTGTGCTTCATCGCTTTTTGTTCGTACAATTCGATGATGAGTTCGTTCATCTCCAGTAGGGACAAATAATTACAGATCACAAAAATTGCCGTGATGCGGTCGCCCGCGTCTTTCTCATTGATTTGGGGTGCATTTAAGATTCTGTTAATGATGTTCTTTTGCAACTCTCCCTGATTGTAGTGCACGTCATGATAGAGCTGAATACCGTACCAGCGCATTTTTAGGATGCTATTGAAACGGTACGAACTTACGATGATGGGAAATAATTTTTCAAAATGAGATTCAAAGGTTCTCCAGTCGTTCCTTTCGGCTGCTAAGGTCGCTTGTATTAAATGGTAAAAAACGGCAACCGCCTTGGTTGACTTATGGGCTAGATAATAGTTCTCTAGCAACGGTAGATAATAGGATTTATGAGGAACTACTAACCATTCGACAAAATAGTTCTCTTCGGCAGCAACCGTATGATAATGCTCGACTGCTATCCTGCTTAACCACTCGTATTTATCGCATAAACTCCCCACGAGGTGAATTGTATAGTAGAGGTCGTATTTATGCAATTCTGTTAGTTGAAAAATGGAAGTAAACTCAAAGAGGCGCATAAAGAATTCTTCGTCCCTACGATGCGCTTTACAGAGTAGTATTTTATTGAAGGTCTCGTATAAATCAGTTGACTTAATATCTGAATTAATGCGCTTTACTATAGCCTCAAATGCAATTCGTTCTTCGATTACGTCAAAAAGTAAGGCTCGTTGGTATAAGGCACTTTGTTCTAAAAACGTTTGTACAAAATCTTCCCAATCTAGGAAGTCCAAGTACTTTGCACAGACATCTAAGGTAAACATACTGGGCAGTGAAGTGCTTTTTTTTAGGGTGAATAATCTTCGGATGGTATCGTTTGAAAGGCGGTGTTGGGTCGCAGAAAAGATTGCATTGGCTAAGTTTTCGCAGTCATTAGCCGTACTAATATTGCCTTCAAACTTAGCACTCATCTGCGTGCGCAGGTACTGTAAATACTCCTCTTTTGGTTTTTGAATCAGTCTCGCCATAGATAGTAAATGTACTGATGTTTCCTTAAAAAAAGTG
>JBJONL010000057.1:0-23550 GCA_046051865.1 Bacteroidota bacterium
AAACCATCACAAACGATGGCGCGGACTTGCAGACAAGATGGCGCGGACTTGCAGTCCGTGCCTATCCGTAAAACTAAAAAACCATCACAAACGATGGCGCGGACTTGCAGTCCGTGCCCTCAATCTACTTCAACTCCATTTTTCTTATAATTACACTATAATTTCCTCAAATAATAGGTAATAGGTAATTGGAACTTGGAATATTGACTATTGAATTTCAACCTTACGGATTGAAATCATTAGGTTTTCTGCGGTTTTTTTCTAGCGGCTGGGAATAAGACATTGTTTAAGATTAATCTAAAGCCCGGCGAGTTTGGATGTAAATCCAAAACTGTAGGTTCGTCACCCACACGATGTTGGTAATCCTCCGGATCATGACCGCCATAGAAGGTGAAGAAGCCTTTTCCTTTTTGTCCGTGAATGTAGCGGGCTTCATCGTTTAACTCTGATTTGCCTAAAGTCAATACATTTGACTTAATTAGGTTCGAATCAAACGAAGTCGTTTGCCCCATGAAGCCCTTGATTAATTGGGTATGATTCTGACACAACATACTCGGTATCACATCCCACTTTGCTGAAAAGTCCATCAAGGTGAAATAATCTTTCTCAAAGGGAATCTTGCGCTTCTCGGTCATGTCAATATCTGAAAATTCGTAATGCTCCGGTCTTCGGTCTAAGATAAAGTCTTTGAAGGCAAAGGTTTTAGTATAGTCTATTTTTGATTGGTAATTAGGATCACTCTCGTCGCCGTCAAACATCGGTTCACAAATATCAGATCCCTCGGCAGCCAGGGCAATATCAAAACTATCCGTAGCCGAACACATCGCAAACATAAAGCCTCCTCCTATAACAAAATCCCGAATCTTTTTGGCTACTGCCAATTTCTCTTGAGAAACTTTGGTAAAGCCTAATTTAGCCGCTAAGACTTCAGCCTCTTTTTTTTGCTCGATGTACCAGGGCGCGTTGCGGTATGCGCCATAAAACTTCCCGTATTGTCCCGTAAAATCCTCATGATGTAAATGCAACCAATCGTACAAGAGCAATTGGTCTCCCAAGACCTCTTCGTCATACACTACTTTGAAGGGAATTTCAGCATAGGTTAATACCATGGTTACGGCATCATCCCATGGTTGTTTTCCGGGAGGTGAATAGACGGCAATCTTAGGCGCTTTCTCTAAGACTACCGTTTCCATATTTTGCGACGGACTAGAAATATCCGCCAAAATAGACTCCTCTTCTCCATCCGTTAAGATTTCAAAGCTTACGCCACGTATTTGACACTCTTTGCGTATCTCTGGGACATCGGGTAATAAAAAGGAACCGCCACGGTAGTTGAGTAACCAGCTGGCTTTATAGTGTTTATCTAAAGCCCAATACGTAATACCGTAGGCTTTCAAATGATTCTTTTGGGTCGTTTCATCCATCGGCAGCAGGATGAAGCTAGCTCTAAGGGAAAACGAAAGCATTAAAAGGATTACAAAGAGGAACTTCCTATACATTTCTATATCTATTACCTCCCAAAGATAATAGTTTTACTGTGAAATAAATCATAAAAAAATCCCGATGACTCGGGATTTAGTATTTTAAAAAGGAACATCGCTATCGTCTTCGTCGCGATTAATATTACTACCAAAGGCTTCATTAGCCGACGGCAAATTCTTGGTTAAAAACGGATTTTCGTCATGATTCATTTTTGAAGGCAAATCATCAAAACCGGTACCGTACTCTTCTAGGTTATCAAACTTACCTAGATTCCCGATAAACTTGAGACGGATGTTCTCTAGCGAACCGTTACGGTGCTTTGCTATGATAAATTCAGCTTGACCTGCTGTAGGGGATTGCTCATCGTCATCCCATTCGTCAATTTTGTAATATTCTGGTCGGTAAATGAACGATACAATATCCGCATCCTGCTCGATAGCACCCGATTCACGTAGGTCGGATAACAAAGGTCGCTTACTAGAACCACGCGTTTCCACCGCACGCGACAACTGGGATAAGGCGATTACAGGAACCTCCAACTCTTTTGCCAGTGCCTTTAAGTTTCTTGAAATCGTTGAAATTTCTTGTTCACGGTTTCCGCCTCCTTTGCCGTTACTACCTCCTGCTGTCATTAACTGAAGGTAATCCACGATGATCATCTTAATACCGTGTTGTGAAGACAAACGACGCGCTTTAGCCCGTAAGTCAAAAATCGATAACGAGGGGGTATCGTCTATGTATAAGGGTGCTTTCTCTAAATCTTTTACCTTAGTAGATAATTGCTCCCACTCGTGCTTTTCTAATTTACCTGTTCGTAACTTTTCCGAAGACAATCCTGTCTCCGAGGAGATCAAACGAGTAATTAACTGTACCGAGGACATCTCCAAAGAAAACAACGCTACGGGATGTCCAAAATCAATCGCCATATTTCTAGCCATAGACAAGACAAAGGCGGTCTTACCCATACCTGGACGGGCCGCGATGATGATTAGATCGGAGGGTTGCCAACCCGAAGTTACTTTATCCAACTTCTCAAAACCGGTAGCAACTCCGCTGAGTCCTTCTTTATTTGCAATTTCTTCGATTCGTTTCTTGGCTTGGATTACCAAACTTTGAGCGGTTTCAGAACTACGTTTGATATTCCCTTGGGTAACTTCATATAATTTAGATTCCGCTTTGTCCAGCAAATCAAATACATCGGTTGATTCATCGTACGATTCCTCGATGATTTCTGAAGATATCTTAATCAAGCTTCGTTGGATAAACTTCTGTAAGATGATGCGCGAGTGGAACTCAATATGCGCCGAAGATGATATCTTTTGCGTCAATTGGATTAAGTAAAAATCGCCTCCAGCTAGATCCAACTTACCGTTCTTTTTCAACTGGGCTGAAACGGTTAATAAGTCGATGGGTTGCGAATCAGTGAATAACTGAAAAATAGCTTCAAAGATGTGCTTGTGTCCCTCTCGGTAAAAAGCATCGGGCTGCAAGATATCAATAACCTCATCGACCCCTTTTTTATCAATCATCATCGCACCCAATACGGCCTCTTCTAAGTCCAAAGCCTGCGGGGGTAGCTTTCCTTTCTCTAAATTAATGATGGTTGTTTTATCCACCTTAATTGGGTTTATATTTCTGATATTTTCCATGTAACGAAAGTAGGTATTTTATAAAAAGTTCGGGCATTGAGTTATTCAAAACCCCTGTTGATAACTTTGTTTTTTTTGTTAACAACCAAAAAAAAATCCGAAACCATAGGGCTTCGGATTCCAATATAATTTGTCAGAAATTATTCTTTGTATTCGCCCATCTTGCTGTATTTATCCATCCTTTGCGCCACTAATTCTTCTGTTGATAAATCTTTCAATTCATTAAACGCTTTCATGATATATTGTTCCACTGTTTTGAAGGTCGTCTCTTTATCGTAATGAGCGCCTCCCAAAGGTTCTGGAATAACATCGTCCACCAATTTCATTTTTTTCATGTCGGAGGAGGTCAGCTTTAAAGCTTCGGCCGCTTGTTCTTTGTATTCCCAACTTTTCCATAGGATGGACGAACAAGATTCTGGAGAGATCACCGAATACCAAGTGTTTTCCATCATTAATACTCTATCGCCTACTCCGATTCCCAAAGCACCTCCTGAAGCGCCTTCGCCTATAATCACACAAATGATAGGCACCTTTAGTCGCGCCATTTCAAAGATGTTTCTAGCGATAGCTTCTCCTTGTCCGCGCTCCTCAGCTTCTAGTCCTGGATAAGCTCCCGGCGTGTCAATCAAGGTTACTACGGGCACATTAAACTTCTCTGCCATTTTCATTAGACGCAATGCTTTTCTATACCCTTCCGGACTAGCCATACCAAAGTTACGCAATTGACGCATCTTTGTATTTATCCCCTTTTGTTGGCCGATCAGCATAAACGACTGACCGTCGATTTTACCTAATCCACCAACCATAGCCTTATCGTCTTTAAAATTCCGATCCCCAAACAACTCAAGGAAGGTTCCTTTCGTCAAATTAGTGATGTGCTCCAAAGTGTAAGGGCGGTTTGGGTGACGGGATAATTGTACGCGTTGCCAAGCCGTAAGGTTTTTGTATATTTTACGTTTAGTCTCTTCTAATTTCTTTTCAATTTGCTTGCAAGTGGCCGTTACGTCAACATTGGACTCAGCACCGATAAGCACGCATTTATCGAGTTGATCTTCTAATTCCTTAATGGGAAGTTCAAAATCTAAATATTCCATAGGTCGTTAGTTTGTTTAATCGAACAGCAAATATAAAATTTTATATCGTGATAAAAAGTACTTTCAGAAGATTAATTGTAAACAAAATTAACCGTTAAATAACCTTAATTTAATTCTCGCTTCCTGCTTTTAATAAATGCATTTAGTAGTACGGTAAGCAAGATTATAAAAGCTCCGATATAAAATTCTAACTGCATTTTTTCCTTTTCTTTGAAGACTAGTACCGCCAAAATAATGCCGTAAATAGGTTCTAAATTGATCGTCAACATCACGGTGTATGGACTCAAATACTTCATTACCGAGGTCGATGCAATAAAGGCGTATGCGGTACAAATCGAACTCAAGATCATTAAATACATGAAATCCTTTGGCGACAACACAAAAAAGGAAACCGAAAAGCTTTGGGTAAACAAAAGGATGAAGGTAAAAAAGACTACGCCACCGGCCAATTCATAAAAAGATATTACAGTGGGATCATGACGTTTAACAAACTTCGAATTGATTACTGCAAAGAGCGCCGAAAGAAAAGCAGAAGTTAAAGCCATTACCATACCCCAAAAATAATCGCCTTCCACATGGAATATAATGTACAAGCCTACCACTACCAACAATCCAAAAAACACCTCATACCACACGATTTTCTTTCCATACAATAAGGGTTCTAATAGGGACGCAAACAAAGCGCCAGTCGACAGGCACGCTAAGGTGATGGATACATTCGAAACCTTAATGGCATGAAAGAAGGTAAACCAATGCAGCGCGATGATCAATCCCGCTAGTAGGAAACCAATTAAGGCTTTGAAGGAAACTTTTAAGGATATTTTTTTTAAGTAGATATAAATGGCAATAAACCCGACGGCAAATAGCATTCTGAACCAAACCAAGGGTAAGGCGTCTAGCGAAATTAGGGCACCAAGCACCGCCGTAAACCCCCAAATGAATACAATCAAGTGAAGATGTAGATAACTCTTTACATTATCGCTTAGCATTCCGCAATAAATAAACTGCTAAAATTCCGAAAACTACATTCGGAATCCACACTGCAATTATGGGAGGCATTGTAGATTTTTCGGCCAAAACCCCAAATATTTTATCAAAGAACACAAACGAAAAAGCAATTAAGATACCCAACGCCAAATTCATTCCCATTCCACCACGTCGTTTCATTGAAGATACTGCAACCGCGATAATCGTGAGAATAAAGGCCGAAACGGGTATACTGTATTTTTTATAAAGGACCACCAAATAAACATTGATATTCGAAGAACCTCGTGCCTTCTCCTTTTCAATAAAATGATTCAAATCCCTAAGATTGAGGGTCTCCGCAATATAAACTACCGGAGTCAAATCTTCGATGTCAAAATTAAACACTGTGTCTTTCATCTCAGCCGTTTCGAGTATATCGCCCAAGACGCCTACTTTTCGTTTACTGTAATTGTATAACGTATAATTCTTCTTAACTGGATTCCATTTAATCCGACTAGCGTTGACCTTGTATTTTAATTGGTCATTCTCAAACTTCTCCATTGTAAAGTTAAACGCCATTTTGGATGCTTCCTGAAAATTACTAACAAACAAATACTCATCTTTACTGATTTGCCTAAACACATCGGTATTGTCCCGCATTTCACTTACGCCATTCCCTATAAGATACGTATACCTGAAATTCTTGAAACCCGCACTAGCATTGGGAACCAAATAAATACTCATTACCAAAGCCAATAAGGATACTATCGTAGCACCGATAATATAAGGACGCAAAAACCGAGTAAAAGATATACCCGAGCTCAATACCGCAATGATCTCCGTATTACTAGCTAATTTTGAAGTAAACCAAATGATGGATAGGAATAGAAAGATGGGAAACAGTAAGTTGGCAAAATAAATCGTAAAATCGAGATAATACTGTGCGATTTTTGAAAACGGAACATGGTTCTCAATCATCTTATTCACTTTCTCAGATACGTCAATGATGATCCCTATTGGAATGAACATTAGTAACATTACAAAGAAAGTTACTAAATAGCGCTTCAATATGTATCGATCTATTATTTTGAGCATAAACTTATAATCGTTGACTCATTTGTTTTACCATGGTATCTTTCCAAGTACGAAAATCTCCCGCTAAGATATGTTTTCTAGCTTCACGAACCAACCACATGTAAAAACCTAAATTATGAATGGTGGCAATTTGCTTACCCAAATACTCATCGGCAGCAAAAAGATGGCGTAAATACGCTTTAGTATATTCGGTGTCAACAAAGGTATGCCCCATCTCATCGACTGGTGAAAAATCATCGGCCCATTTTTTATTTTTGATATTAATGGTCCCATGGGCTGTAAACAGCATACCATTTCTAGCATTTCGGGTAGGCATCACACAATCAAACATGTCAATACCCAAGGCAATATTCTCTAAAATGTTAATCGGCGTTCCTACACCCATCAAATACCTCGGTTTATCTTGGGGTAAAATGGCCGTAACCACTTCAGTCATGGCATACATTTCTTCCGCGGGCTCGCCAACTGACAATCCGCCGATAGCGTTTCCTTGCGCTCCTGCATTAGCGATATATTCAGCGGATTGCTGACGTAAATCCTTATAAGTACTCCCTTGAACAATTGGAAAAAACGTTTGTTCGTATCCATATTTAAAAGGTAATTTTTCCAAATGATTGATACAACGGTCTAACCAACGGTGGGTCATGTGCATCGAACGTTGCGCGTAGCGGTAATCGCAAGGATATGGCGTACATTCATCAAAGGCCATGATAATATCAGCACCTATCGTCCGCTGGATTTCCATCACATTCTCTGGCGTAAACACGTGGTACGAACCGTCGATATGAGATTTAAACTTAACGCCTTCTTCTTTAATTTTTCGATTAGCCGATAAGGAATAAACTTGGTACCCCCCACTGTCCGTCAATATATTTCGGTCCCAATTCATGAACTTATGCAATCCACCCGCTTTTTCCAAAATGTCGGTTTGCGGACGCAAATACAAATGATACGTATTCCCCAAAATAATATCAGGGTTGATTTCGTCTCTTAATTCGCGTTGGTGTACTCCCTTTACAGAAGCCACGGTACCTACCGGCATAAATATCGGAGTTTCAATTACGCCGTGATCGGTCGTAATACTACCCGCACGGGCTTTAGAATTGGGGTCTTGGGCAAGTAAATCAAATTTCATCTTATTCCTTTAATCAGTCGGCAAAGATAAAAGAATTAAGATTTAGGATTTAGGATTTAGGATTTTATTTAACAGAATTCCATGCAAGAGTATCCAAACAAAAAAAGCAACCCATCACTACAATAGGTTGCCTTTTACATTTTCGCTAAATCGTATTAAGAAATACTAGGAAAACTAGAACTGTCGCTTTTTGGAAACAATTCACTTTCAGAGGCTTCACTTTCGACGTCATGTTCTTCCTCTTTTCGAACTAAATTAGTTCCAACCACTGCTTTCTTCGATGTAGTGTCCCTGGTATCGTGCGAAACACGATCAGGTTTGGCATCCTTACTTACACTAGTTTTTTGATGAGGCTTCTTTTCAGAATGGGAATCATAATTGTTTTCGTGCTGCGTTTCGTGTGAATCATTGGCTATGGCATCAGAATGGCTAGCAGGATTCTGTAGTATGCCAATGTCTTTCTGTACAACAATATTCTTTTGATCTTCCATAAGATTCTATTTTAAATTCAGGGAATGTTATTTTCTGGCAAACCGATTTTTTGCAGCCGCATCACTAGGTTTTGCTGTTGCATTTTTGTCGTCCATCTTCTTGTCCT
Source organism: Bacteroidota bacterium (assembly GCA_046051865.1). Classification (GTDB taxonomy): domain Bacteria; phylum Bacteroidota; class Bacteroidia; order Flavobacteriales; family Flavobacteriaceae; genus Flavobacterium. Next base: position 8,020 of record JBJONL010000057.1, read on the forward strand.
CTGCTTTAGGAGCAGTAGGTGCAGCACCTTGTGCTTTGCTGTCTTTAGGCTTTTGTGTTGTGTGCATGATTCTTTTTTTTTATTTGTTTATAATAAAGTAAAAGTACTGCTCCACCTTCCAGTTGCCTTTTATAATTGCCCAACAATATTGCATGATTACCACATTATCAAGGAAGGGGCTTTACTTTGGATAATGGTAACGAAAAATAAAACGACGAACCCACTCCAGCCTTGCTCTCAACCCAAATCTCGCCACCGTTTTTCTCTAAAAAACTTTTCACCAGCAGCAATCCTAGTCCGGCTCCTTTTTTGCCCTTACGCTCTTTAACTAAGAACTTTAATTGGGGCTTAAATAATTTTTCTTGTATAGCATCGGTCATCCCATCACCATTATCCTCTACTTGTACAATCATCTTTCCATCAACCTGCTTGGCCGTGACCGTTATTTTACCGCCTGGATTTGTATGTTTAATTGCATTTGATAAGATATTCTGAATGATTGACAACAACATTTTCCCATCAACATATACCATATTGTTAAACTCTATATTGTGAAACAACGTTACCGTATTAAGGCTCGCCGTTTCTTTTAACAAATCAAAAACTTTCTCGACATACTGATTTAGTTCCACTATAGTAGGTTGAAACATTTCGGAAGCTTGCTTAATTCTAGCCCACTCCACCAAATAATCCAACATGGCATGCTCTTCCTTAACCGCCCTATAGATGTGATCCAACATTTCCTTAATCAAGGGCCTATCCATAGTCTCATAATGCTCTTTAATGTAATCGGCAATGCCGATTATTCCGTCTAACGGACTCCTTAAATCATGCGACAACATGGATAATACATCCTCCTTATGGGAATTCAATAACTCAAGCTCTAGAATTTGCTCCTTTATAGCCGTCTCCATTTGCGTCCTTGAGGATAGATCATGCAGTATGCTCAAGTAACCTTGCAAAACATCCTCCTTATTATGGAGCGGAAAAACAAGTCCATAACCCGAAAATTCAGTTTTGTCTTTCCGAACATACCATCGAGTCGATGCCAGTTTGCCCTCTAGTAAAACCAACGCTAGTTCTTTTTCCGGCTGCCCATCAGCCAACTCTTTACTAGTAAAAAGCATGGCCACGTCCTCTCCCATTATTTCATCATAGGAGTAACCAAATAGGGATGTAGCGCCGAGATTCCAACTGTTAATCCGCGCGCTACTATCAATTGTGAAAACAGCATAGTCTTGTAAATGATCAATAATGGTAGTGTAACTTTCGAGGGTAGGGACAAACTTAGTAACCGAGTGTTTTTTAGACATAATAATTAAAATTAAACGCATTTTTCAAGTAGTTTAAATGTGATAAATAATACCCAATTGCTTTTTATATAATTCCGATAAAATGTTATATAATTCACACATTATGATGCGAATAGTTAATAATATATGATCCTACCGTATCTATTAATAGAAATCCAGCTTCCCGCGCCCTCGTCATTCCGTAGAAAAAGTCGAGGGACCCAAAATATAACTGCTCTAACCCGTCCTAAAATAACGATACAGTTTTTAAATGAAAAACGGCGGTATGGTACCTCCTCCAAAACCACTATGCTACTAACCTAAAACAAGCTAGTTTTCGCCCATCAAAATCACCGTGGTGATTTATAAAGTTACTAAGCAAAAGGTTTCAAGGGCCCACTGGCAATGTGTTATAAAAGAGTAATTAAAAGTAACAATACTGTAAAAAGACGTCATAAAAAAAGCCCTCAATAGAGGGCTTTTTTTATTTTTATATTCTTCATTTTATTCTTCAGTAGGTTGCTGAAACTTTGTTCGCTTACTCCCTTCATACATTTCGTATTTAACCAAACGGGCTTCCAAACTTCCATTAAATAGTTTAATCTTTCTTGAAGGTCTTAAGCCAACAAACTTTAAGGCATCTAAATTACCGGTAATAAACCAAGCGTTGGTATTGGGATAATTATTCTTTAATGTATCCCCTAATTCTCTGTAAAAACGCTCCAGCTCAATATCTAAACGTTCCCCGTATGGTGGATTGAAAACCATGTGCAACGGACCTGACTTTTCTTTTGTCGTTTCAAAAAAATTGGCCTGACTGATGGTTACGTAATCCTCTAAATTAGCATTGATGATATTGTCCTTTGCTTTTTGAACCGCACTTGGTGCTTTGTCGTAGCCGACAATTGTATGATGAAATTCTTTGGTGCGCTTCATCAAGGCATCAATAATCTGGTCAAATAACTCATTGTCCCAATCATTCCATTTCTCAAAAGCAAATTCTTTCCGGTTAATGTTGGCCGGTATATTACAAGCGATCATGGCCGCTTCAGCTAATAAAGTTCCTGAACCACACATGGGATCCAAAAAATCAGTACTGCCATCCCAACCGGACAGCAAGAGCATCCCTGCCGCTAATACTTCATTGATTGGCGCGATATTGGTTGCCGTACGATACCCTCGATGGTGTAAAGAAGCCCCTGACGTATCTAAGGCTACGGAACATTGATCTCGGTCAATATGGATGTTGATGCGCAAATCGGGGAAGTCTTTGTCGACACTTGGCCGCTGTCCAAACTTTTCTCTAAACTGATCCACTAGGGCATCTTTTGCCTTTTGTGAAACAAATTGTGAGTGCTTAAAATGATCCGAGTGTATGGTCGTGTCAATTACAAAGGTTTGGTTCTCATTCAAATACTTTGACCAGTCAATCCCTTGAATACCTTTATATAAACTTTGTTCATTGAAGGCTCTAAAATGATAGATAGGCTTTAAGATCTTCAAGGCAGTTCGCAGCGATAAATTGGCTTTATACATAAACCCTTTATCGCCCTTAAAACTGACCGCTCGGGTTCCGATCTCAACGTCTTGAGCACCCAATTGCTGTAACTCTTTTGATAATATTTCTTCAAAACCAAAAAAGGTTTTGGCAATCATTTTAAAATTCTCCATAAAATCGCTGTGAACGCTTGCCTAGTTCTATGCCTCTTGCACCAGAAATACATATTTTAAGTTACTAGTTGGCACTACAAAGTTTGGCAAAGTGTAATATCTGTGGCAAAAATACATTAAATTTGCATGTTCAGAATTCATTTGAAAAGAATAAATGTCAGATACTTCAAATACACCCTCCGAAAACTGGTTTGCCTCTTGGTTTGATACGCCCTATTACCATATCCTCTACAAAGAACGAAACTACCGTGAAGCACAAATCTTCATGGACAACCTTACCCATTATCTAAACTTACCCGAAAAAGCTAAGGTATTAGATTTGGCTTGCGGTAAAGGCCGGCATTCCATTTATTTAAACCAACTTGGGTTTGATGTTACAGGCGCTGACTTATCAGAGAATAGTATCGCTGAAGCCAATAAAAATGCTAACGACACCTTACATTTTGTCGTACACGACAAGCGTGAGCCTTTTGAAGACCAGTTTGACGCAATCTTTAATTTATTTACCAGTTTTGGCTACTTTGATCAAGAAGAAGACGATCTAAAAACCCTTAAAGCCATTAAAGAGAGTTTAAATGACTATGGTTTTGCTGTAATCGATTTTATGAACGCTATTCAGGTGATTGAAAATTTAATTCCGGAAGAAACCAAAGAAGTTGACGGTATTACCTTCCATATGAAACGCTACGTAAAAGAAGGATTCATTACCAAAGAAATTGCCTTTGAAGACCGGGGCCAACACTATCATTTTACTGAAAAAGTACGAGCCTATACCTTGGAAGACTTTCAAAGAATGATGCAAGAGACGGGCATCTACCTCTTAGATACTTTTGGGGATTATAAACTAAAGAAATTCCACAAGAATACTAGTGAGCGATTAATCATGATCTTTAAATAATGAATTATATCCTTCCATTACTGTCGGTCCTTTTTGGTTATGCCATTGCCCTTGGACTCCAACCTAAAGCAAAACAAAACCTTAAACTGTTACTGGCCTTTAGTGGATCATTTCTTTTATCTTTAACGGTAATGCATCTTTTACCAGATGTATATACCCATCATACCGTCGGACCCTTGAATATTGGCATTTTTATTATGATTGGTATTTTATTCCAAATCATTTTAGAATTTTTCTCGAAAGGGGCTGAACACGGTCATGTGCATGGCCATGATAAGATTTCAAAAATACCTTGGTTGTTATTCATTAGCTTATGCCTTCATGCCTTACTCGAAGGGTTTCCAGTGGGACACCATCATAAGTTGGCCTATGGTATCGCCATACACCACTTGCCCATCGCTGTTATTTTAACTACATTTTTCCTTAAAGCGGAATTAAACAAAAGCGCTTTGTTCTTCTTTATGCTGACCTTTGCCCTCATGACGCCGCTAGGCACGTTCCTTTCTGATAGTTTGCCGGGGCTGAATCAATATTACACACAGATTACCGCTATAGTAATAGGAATTCTATTCCACATCTCTTCCACCATCATCTTTGAAAGCAGTGAAGGACACAAGTTCAATATTGCTAAAATATCAATGATTATTTTAGGAATCGTGTTGGCTTGTTTTGTGTAAGGATTTATGCCAAAAACAAAAATCTTAGTACCTTAGCGTTTCAGTAACATAGTACCATACAACATGTCTTTTACCAAAACCACCGAACAATCCTCACACTACGATAGCCTCGAACAGATGTCGGTTTCTGATTTATTAGCCAACATTAATAAAGAGGACCAAACAGTTCCCCTGGCCGTTCAAAAAGCATTACCACAAATAGAAGCCTTGGTCACTAACATAGTTGCAAAAATGAAACTTGGTGGTCGGCTTTTTTATATCGGGGCTGGTACTTCGGGCCGACTAGGCATAGTAGACGCTTCAGAATGTCCTCCAACCTTTGGTGTCCCTTTTGACTTAGTAAATGGCATCATAGCGGGCGGCGATAAAGCCATTCGCCGTGCCGTAGAAAATGCTGAAGATGATCGAAACCAAGCTTGGATTGATTTACAGGAGCAACACATTGGTCCTAATGATGTCGTCATTGGTATTGCCGCGTCGGGAACCACTCCCTATGTCATCGGCGGACTAGAAGCATGTAACAAACAAAAGATCGTAACTGGTTGTATTACTTGTAACGAAGGAAGCCCTTTGGCATTAACCGCACAATACCCCATTGTTGTTGTGGTAGGCCCTGAATTTGTAACGGGCAGTTCCCGCATGAAAGCAGGTACAGCGCAAAAATTAGTCCTCAACATGCTTTCCACCGCTAGCATGATACAGCTCGGTCGCGTAAAAGGCAATAAAATGGTTGACATGCAGTTGAGTAATGATAAATTAGTAGACCGGGGCATCCGCATGATTATGAGTGAAATACCTGTGAGCTATGACGAAGCAGCGTTATTGTTAAAAGAAAACGGCAGCGTTCGTAAGGCTGTGAATCAATTCCAAAATTCGTAAAGTAACACCTAGCATGTCTTCCAAAAAGCAATTACTCGACAAAGCCATTAAATACCTACTCTACGCGTTACCGATGATGTTTATCGGACCGGCGGTGATCTACAATGCTTTTCAAAACAAAGACAACGTATGGCATTATTTAGTCCTAGCCGTTGGAATTGCCCTCTGCTTCTTCTCCGTAATTTTCTTATTTAAAGGAGTAAAAAACATAACCGATTCTCTTTTTCAAAATGATAACTAAGACCTACCTCGAAAGCCTCAAACAGCAATTTCTCTATTATAAAACATTGGGAGAAAAGGCCATTGCTCAAGTAGCGCCCGAACAACTGTTTGTTGCCGTCAATGAAAACACCAATTCAATTGCGGTAATCATCAAACACTTATCAGGGAATATGCGCTCGCGCTGGACCGATTTCTTAACGACTGATGGCGAAAAGGAATGGCGAGATAGGGATGCTGAATTTGAAGTACTTTCGTTGAGTAAAGAAGAATTAATGATGGAATGGGATGAAGGATGGCATTGTTTCTTTGATGCCCTAAACTCGATAGAAGAACACCAATTGGATACCGTTATTTACATTCGGAATGAAGGCCATACGATATTGGAAGCGCTCAACAGACAACTAGCGCATTACCCCTATCATATTGGACAAATAGTATTTTATTCGAAACAACTCAAACAAAGTGAATGGACTTCACTATCTATACCTAAAAACAATTCAAACCGTTACAACAACGAAAAATTTGCCAAAGAAAAAAGCATTAAAAATTTCACATCGGACGAATTAGATCGACTAAAGTAAAGTATCAACACCCCTACCCACTATGAAAATACCAACCCTCATACTACTGGCAATATCCTTAACCGCTTGTTCTAACAGAGAACGAAATTGTAAAGACTATAGAACCGGGAAATTCGAATTTACAAAAGAATTTGATGGCAAAAAACAATCATCTATTACCGTACGAACGGATAGTTTACAAATCGAAACCTATCAGGGCAAAACAGATACGGCCACTGTGCGATGGGTAAGCGATTGCGAATTTGTATTACGCAAGTTGCATCCCAAAACCATGAACGAACAAAAAGCCGTTAGCATTACCATTTTAGCAACAGACGAAAAAGGATATACCTTTGAGTATTCTTATGTGGGCGATGCCAAAAAACAACGAGGTACTGTAACAAAACTGGATTAATTACGTTTAACATCAAAAAACCTAACAAACTAAAATGGAAATTTTATTGACACCCAATGCCTTAATGGCCATATTAACCCTGACCTTTTTAGAAATAATTCTAGGAATTGACAACATCGTTTTCCTTTCTATTGTTTCTGGTAAACTACCACAGGCCGACCAGCCTAAAGCACGCCGGGTGGGATTATTATTAGCAATGGCCTTCCGTGTTATTTTGTTGTTCGGTATTACTTGGGTAATGAGTTTACAAGAAGTAATTACCACTATAGATTGGGGGTTCTTTGAAGCCCATATTACAGGACAAAGTTTGATTGTATTTGGAGGAGGCTTATTTCTCTTATATAAATCCGTATCCGAAATCCACCATAAAATGGAAGGTGAAGACGAAGGAAGCAGCGGTAAAGCTAGCAACAGCTTAGTAGCAGCCATCTTTCAGATCGCCTTATTAAATATTGTCTTTTCTTTTGACAGTATTCTAACTGCAGTAGGAATGGTAAGCAACAGTGCGCCCGCTCAAGGTGGATTTGGACCAGAAGGAGCACTATTTATCATGATCCTTGCCGTGATCTTTGCAATGATTATTATGATGATTTTTGCCGGACCCGTGTCAACGTTTGTTAACCAACATCCTACCATTCAAATTCTTGGCCTTTCTTTCCTAATACTTATTGGGGTAATGCTGATTGCAGAAGGTTCGCACTTAGCCCATTTCCGATTTGGTAACGATGTTGAAGTAGGGACCATTCCTAAAGGATATTTATATTTCTCCATCTTCTTCTCCCTGTTTGTTGAATTCCTCAATTTACGTATGAAAAAGAGTAAACAGGTTGTAAAACTGCACAACAGTGAAATTATCGATAAAGAACTAAAAGATACAGATGTTACGGACTAAGTCATTGATGCGGTTGTTGCTAATGTGTTTACTACTATCTGCTTGCCGTCGAAAGGAAGGGATTAATAAAGAACCAATATTTAAAAACAATCCGCCCGAAAGTCGCGTATATCAAAGTAAACTCGCCGACCTTATCATAGCAGATGATGATGCGCTGTCCTATTACATTAAAGGCTATGCGATTGAACATGGTCATGATTTTTTGTTAGTAACGGTAAGTGGTCCAGACCTACTTGCTACTGCATATATCCAAATCAATGATCCCAAGGGGATTGAAGATATTGTCGTAAAACATGCAAATGGCTATGTTGGCGCTGAACTAGAAGGGCTGAAATTACAAGTCACAAAAATTCCCACCGGTGCGGTACTGCTTTATCAAAGTGTAGAAAACATCTTAGATTAATATTTTAGTATGCCTTACCACTAAGTATCAAATAAAAAGTCCCACTACAAGCGGGACTTTTTATTATTCTAGGGACAATGTAATTTGTCCATCTTCATCAAGTTCTGTTTGAATAGAATCGGAATCCGTTTCCACTCCGGCGGTCTCTTGAACCTCTAGTTCTTCAGGAATAGGTTCTTCATAAGGTAACGGCTCTAATAAATTAACTTGTTTTAGTTTATCTGTGGTCAATTGATTTCCGATTGCCTTAATACCTTTTACTGTAATGAACTGTTCTAAATCAACGGTAATCGTTTCCTTCTGTACGCCTTTCACTTTAGCAAAAACAATTTCAGCCATCGGGCGCCAATCGGTTGACACAATTTCTAATTGGGACTTCTCATGTTCTGTAATAAAAATTTCCTCCTTATTCTCATTCTCAACCAAAAAGCGTTTCACGAAATAACGGTCTTTTTCCCCATCAAAATAGATTGCCGATATTGGTTTATTTGGATTCCATTTTTCTAAAACGATCATACCTTCTTCAAAATGCGTAGTCAACTCAGGTATGATCGTTTTTAACTTTCCATTCTGGTTGACAATCAACAAGCGATCATTAGGTCGGAATTCACCCAACAACTCCCCTCTTCCATCAACATTCAAACGTTGGACCGTATCATCAAACCACACTTTTCTCGGACGCAAAGTAGAGATTCCCTTTTCTTTCAGTTCAATTTTCTTAATTGGATATTTAGTTACGGTATTCCCACGTGAGGCTCTGCCTTTGATTGCTATGTCGGAGAAGTCTACATCCCATTTTAATTTTTTAACGCTACCTATTTGACGCAATAAGATGGTAACCGTTTCAGCCTCTCCATTCGGATTAGCAGAAAAATAAAGTACTTGAGAACCTGCTTTTTCTTGGGTTAAATCATAGAACTTATCGCGAGTCACTCCGGACACGTTAAAACGTTTGATAAAGGCCGAACCGTTTTTACCATCTCGGTAAATCATGTTGTATATCGTACGCTTATCGTTTTTATCAAATACCGCTATGTGGATGATATCCTTACCGACAAACTTTTTGTCATCAACTTTTGAAATCATCATTTTTCCATCACGTAAAAAGACAATCACATCATCAATATCGGAACAATCCGTTACATATTCATCTTTCTTTAAACCAGTTCCAAAGAAACCTTCTTCTTTGTTGACATATAATTTAGTGTTTCGCAGTGCCACTTTTGTTGCTTCGATATTATCAAAACTACGAAGCTCCGTTTGGCGCTCACGTCCTTTACCATATTTATCTTTCAGCTTTTGGAAAAAGTCAATGGTATAGTCAATAATATGATCTAAATGATGTTTTACCTGCTCCATTTCGGCCTCCAACTTTGCTATCGCGTCATCCGCTTTATCCGAGTCAAAACGCGTGATACGTATCATCGGAATTTGAGTAAGCTTTTGCAAGTCATCATCATTAATTTCGCGTACAAAGGATTTAAGAAAGGGTTTAAATCGGTCGTACATATAGACATAAAGCGATTCTTTATCAGAATACAATTTGAAATCGATGTACATTTCTTCACGAATAAAGATTTTCTCTAAGGTCGAGAAATGCCATTTGTTTTCTAATTCATCTAATTGAATCTCTAATTCGCGTTTAAGTAAATCCACCGTACGATGCGTTGATATACGCAACATATCAGACACCCCAATGAAGCGAGGTTTATGATTCTCGATCACGCATCCCAAAGGTGCTACTGAAGTTTCACATGCGGTAAAAGCATATAAGGCATCAATGGTCTTATCTGGAGAAACCCCTGGAGGAAGGTGAATTAAAATCTCAACCTCAGCAGCGGTATTATCTTCTATTTTTTTGACTTTAATTTTCCCTTTTTCATTCGCTTTCAAAATACTATCAATTAAAGTAGATGTATTTGTTGAAAACGGTATTTGGGTAATGACTAAGGTCTGCTTATCTAATTGGTTGATTTTGGCACGCACCCGGACACGCCCTCCGCGTAACCCATCATTATAATTTGATACATCAGCGATACCCGCTGTTGGGAAATCAGGAAATAAGGTAAAGGGTTTATTCTTTAAGACTTTGATCGAACAGTCTATTAATTCATTAAAGTTATGAGGTAATATTTTTGTGGATAGCCCTACAGCAATTCCTTCCGCTCCTTGGGCTAACAAAAGTGGAAACTTAACCGGCAAATTGATAGGTTCTGCACGTCTTCCATCATAGGACATTCCCCATTCTGTAATCTTGGGTGCATACAATACATCGTGGCCAAACTTAGAGATTCGAGCTTCAATATAACGCGAAGCGGCCGCACTATCCCCGGTGAGAATATTTCCCCAGTTCCCTTGCATATCAATAATTAAGTCTTTCTGACCAATCTGTACCATCGCATCGCCAATACTAGCATCGCCATGGGGGTGATACTGCATGGTATGCCCAACAATGTTGGCTACTTTATTGTAACGTCCATCGTCTAGCTCTTTCATGGAGTGCATGATACGACGCTGTACTGGTTTGAACCCATCTTCAATGGCCGGTACGGCGCGTTCTAGGATTACATAAGAAGCATAATCTAAGAACCAATCCTTATACATACCGGTTACTTTGGTAATAGTATCTTCGGGATTCTCGTCATTTTCATAGAAATGGCTTCCATTAGAAGGCCGGATGACATCGTCAAAACCTTCTTCTGTAGCGCCCTCACTTGTCGACTCGCTTAACGGTTCGTTGTTCTCGTCTTCGTTAGGGATGATATCGTCTTCTTCGTCTTTCATTTATGCTGACTATTCTGTATCTTTTTTTTATTATTTCTCCACCACATCCAATTCCACCTTCAGATTATTGATAATGAAATCTTGGCGATCGGGTGTGTTTTTACCCATATAGAATTCCAACAACGTTTCTATAGAAGTGGCTTTATCTAACATAATAGGATCTAGGCGTATGTCTTGTCCTATAAAATGCTTAAACTCATCGGGAGAAATCTCTCCTAATCCCTTGAATCGGGTAATTTCAGGTTTAGGTTTTAACTTCTCTATGGCATCTACACGTTCTTGTTCACTGTAGCAGTATATGGTTTCTTTCTTATTACGAACTCGGAATAAAGGAGTTTGCAAGATATACAAATGACCGTCCTTAATCAATTCAGGAAAGAATTGTAAAAAGAACGTAATTAACAGTAAGCGTATGTGCATCCCGTCGACATCGGCATCAGTTGCTATTACAATATTATTGTAACGCAAGTCTCCCATATCTTCTTCAATGTCTAAAGCGGCTTGCAATAAATTAAACTCTTCATTCTCATACACAATCTTCTTGGTCATGCCGTAAGAATTCAACGGCTTACCACGCAAACTAAATACAGCTTGTGTATTCACATCACGTGACTTGGTAATCGAACCCGAAGCCGAATCTCCCTCCGTAATAAACAAGGTACTCTCTAAACTTCTTGGGTTTTTAGCATCGGTCAAATGCACCCGGCAATCTCGTAGTTTTTTGTTGTGCAAACTAGCTTTCTTTGCACGGTCTTTGGCTAACTTTCGAATACCCGATAACTCTTTTCGTTCACGTTCAGCTTGAAGAATCTTTCGCAACAACAAATCAGCTACTTCCGGATTTTTATGTAAAAAATTATCTAGTTTGGTTTTAATAAAGTCATTAACAAAGGTTCGTACCGAAGGTCCTTTGGGTCCAATTTCAGTCGAACCTAATTTGGTTTTGGTCTGGGATTCAAATACTGGTTCCTCTACTTTTATAGAAACAGCGGAAACAATCGATTTACGTATGTCAGAAGCCTCAAAGGGTTTGTTGTAAAACTCTTTGATGGTTTTAACGATAGCTTCGCGAAAAGCACCTAAATGCGTTCCTCCTTGTGTTGTATTTTGACCATTGACAAAAGAATGATATTCTTCGGAGTACTGCGACTTACTGTGTGTTAAAGCTACTTCGATGTCATCCCCTAAAAGATGTATGATAGGATATTGCATATCCTCTTCCGTAATAGTTTCTTCAAGTAAATCTTTTAAGCCGTTATCCGAATAGAACTTTTCACCATTGTAGTAAATGGTTAATCCAGTATTAAGATAACAATAGTTTTTAAGCATGCGTATCACATACTCATTGCGGTACTTGTAATTTTTAAAAATGGCTTCATCAGCTACAAAGGCAACTTTTGTTCCTTTACGCTTAGTCGATTCAATTATATCTTCTTCGATGGTTAGATTACCAGCAGAGAATTCTGCTGCTTTTTGTTGGTTATCACGAACCGATTCAACTCTAAAAAAATTGGATAATGCATTTACAGCTTTGGTACCAACTCCATTTAATCCAACCGACTTCTTAAAGGCTTTTGAATCGTATTTACCACCGGTATTCATTTTAGAGACTACATCTACCACTTTACCTAAAGGTATACCGCGACCATAATCGCGTACGGTAACCATTTTGTCTTTGATGGTGACCTCTATAACTTTACCGGCACCCATGACAAACTCATCGATACAGTTATCTATAACTTCTTTAAGAAGGATATAGATTCCGTCATCAGGAGAAGAGCCGTCACCGAGTTTTCCGATATACATCCCGGGACGCATTCGAATGTGTTCTTTCCAGTCAAGGGAGCGAATATTGTCTTCGGTATATTGATTTTGTTCCACTATTATAAAACTATCGATTTTGTGCTAATATAGTGGAAATGGAAGGATTTTAGAAATGATATTTATCAAAGTTATCAATAATGTTTTTGACAATAAATTCAATGATAATGGCAGAAAATACCCGAATCAGTAACTGCCCAAAGTGCCGCTTTTTGACCTGCACTTTTTAAGGCATTGTTAGCCCAAGTATTGCAAGTATAAAATATACTATAACTCCCATTAGCTTCATAGAAGCTATCATTTAAGCCGTAAGTCGTGGCCGAAATAAAAATAGGATTATGGTTTGCATCCCATTGAAAACTAGCTTCAATGTAGGCTATAAGATTTATATAATTCTCTTTTGATAGTCGCAATTGCACGCAATCGGTGCTTTCGCTTATCTCTTTGAAAAAAGTAGCATGCATCGCAGATCCTCCTAATCCAAAAGCAGCATTGAATGCGGTACTATATTTTAAATCAGACCACCGAGGCGTATTAAGATAAAACCCCTTATCACCCCAACCAAAGGCGACATAGGCCATACCTAGATCTTTTCCTTTTGTATTTTCAAGTTTAATTTTCGTAGACCAGTCTTTTATTTCATTTTTAATTGGCACCACAATATCAGTATGAACGCCATTCGTTTTTATATAAATACGAATATCATCTACATTTAAATTTCCCTCAGAATTTACAGCAATATTAGAAAATGCATAGACCGCAATACTGTATAGAATAATAAAAATTACGACTACAAGACTGGTTCTTTTTAAATAGTATATAAATAAATTTATTGCTTTCAAAATGATTTACCTTTTAGTAGCCTAGTCAAATGGTGTGCCAAAAAATCTTGTATAAGTCTTTACGATTACTAAAAGACACGTATGAAACTACCTTTTGTTAAAGTATTTAACCAATTTTAAATTGAGTTCCTTAGGATTAAACGGTTTTATGATATATTCATTAATTCCTATCTTAACCGCTCGATCCAAATATCCAAACGATGCCGAAGCTGTTAGTGCCACAATTGGAATTTTTTTATCTTTTTTTCTTATAATAGAAGTGGCTTCGTAGCCATCCATAATCGGCATCGATAAATCCATTAATATTACATCATAAACGTTCTTTTCATACATTTCAACTCCTTTCAAACCATTTTCAGCAACATCTACCTCGACCTCCCAATGGCCCATGATTTTTTGAGCAATTTTAATGTTAATTAGATTATCTTCAACCAATAACACTTTTAATCCCTTCAAATTTACTTCCGCTTGTGAATGTTGGCTAGTATCTTTAAAATCATTATTTATATCAATTGGCATTCGCAATGTAAAATAAAAGTTTGTTCCTTTACCGACTTCACTATCAAATTCAATGTCTGAATCCAATAAATTTAATAGTTTTTTGGTGATTACTAGTCCGAGACCTGTACCTCCAAACTGTCTTGATGTTTTAGTTTCTGCTTGCGAAAATTTTTGAAATATACTATGGAACTTTTGTTTATCAATACCGATACCTGTGTCAATTACTTCAACTTTAAAGGCAGAATGATTATCTAATACTGCAATCTGACTAATTTTTATCTTAATTAAGCCACCTTGCGTAAATTTAATAGCATTTGAAACCAAATTAGTGATAATCTGATTTACTCGTAAAGGATCGCTGACTACATTATAGATAAAATCGTCATCTATTTGTACTTCTATGGTATTCATATTTTCGGCAGCCCTTGCTTGCAATGACCGAGCTACTTGGTTTACTAAATTTTTGAAATCAAATGGAATTTGTTCTAAATCTACTTTACCTGCTTCAATTTTGTTGAAATCAAGTATATCATTAATAAGCAAAAATAAATTTTGGGCTGATAATTTTAACACCTCGATGTTTTCATGAAAACTCTCTAGCGAATTTTCTTTTTCCATTATATAGATCAATCCAATAATGGCATTTAAGGGTGTCCTAATCTCATGACTCATTATAGATAAAAACTCTGATTTAGCTTCATTAGCTTCCTCCGCATTAATTTTGGCTAAATGCAATTGCTCCTGGTAGCCCTTCTTAATCTCGATCTCCCTATTTAATATTTTGATTAGATCCAAAACATTCTCTTCGCCGTCAAGAGGCGTATCATCTTCAGTGAGCCCCTTTATTGCTTCTATCAATTTGGCTTGAAAAAATTCTTTCTTGTTTAATTCGTCTTTTAGTCGATTATTAATTTCAAAGTATTCTTTGTCGTTCAACGAACTAGATTGATCAAAAAGTTCTGCATCTTTTTCATAATTCAAATATGTCTGATTGATTACTTCTATAAAAGCAGTCAACTCTGGTGTACTCTGAAGAATGTTGTCTGACAAATATTTATTTATTTGTCTATTTAAATGCCTATGTAGCGAGTTCCTTTCCATACCTTAATCTTCATACATAGAAGTAATCGTCATGGTTTGATTATGCAGTTCACAAGCTATATTTTGTACAGTAGGGGCTATTTCCCCATAGGAGTAAAAACCGCACAAGATTGTATCCTTACCAAAGATATCTTTTACTACCTCTAACTCTTCTTCAACTCGATCATCTAATACGATACGTCTTCCGACACAACTTACTAAAATCGCTAATAAAGGCTGTTTTGGAGAAGCTTTTCTAATTTTAGATGCGGCATTAGACGCGGCATCTATCAATTTATCTATATTACCTTTCATCAATCGAACATAGGATCCTTCCGGTATATTGCCTGCAAAAGTCATCGATTTGTTTACTTCATCAATAGCCAATATAGTTCTTACTACAGAAGCGGATTGAGGAGATTCTTTCATAGACAATGGAAAATATAAAGAAGAGCCCGGCAACTCATCAGCATACTTTCCAAGGTATTCTTTATATAAATCAAGTGCATAGCGGTCTCCTATTTTATACAATACATTCTTATCCGATCGCGTTACTTCTCGCTCGGGACCAAAATCACCCCACCCACCTTCAGA